>JAOZPU010000221.1:1751-4095 GCA_029932585.1 Spirochaetia bacterium
TTAAACAATAAATTTTTGAATATTTATTTCAGGCAGATATTTATAGTGTTTATCATTACCTGTTATCAGTTGCATATTTTTGATTATAGATGTAGCTCCAATTAAGGCATCTGCAAGTTCCATAGAATGACTCAACGAATATTGTTCTACAAAAAACATTGCTTTTGTAGATATTGATTCATCAATTTGAATAACTTTTACATTTAATATTCCCAATGCTTTTTTAAATGAATTAAGCTCGCCTTTATTTCTTACTCCCTGTACAATCTCCATATATGTAACTACTGAGATAGAAAAAAAATCAAGGTCATGTATAAGTTCAATCGCTTTCTGATTTCCTCTTGAATACCATATTAAGACATCAGTATCTACGATCAAAATTGTCTGCCTTTTCGTAACTTTCGGATATAATCATCTACATTATTTATATCAGCTTTGTCCTTCCACATTCCGCAAAATGAGTTCTCTTTATTTTCTGTGGTTAATTTGGATATAGGAGTTATTTTTACATAGGGTTTTCCATGATAAGTAATTATTACTTCCTCGCCCCTCTGTGCTGTATCAAGAATTTCTTTTGTATGAAAACGTAAGTCTTTACTTGTTGCCTGCATTATCAACTCCTTTTTGAAAGTTGTACTTATAAAGTATAAACTTTAAAACAATAAGTCAAGTAGGTACACTTTATGCAACTTGATTTTTTGTCTAATATTCTCTATCCTCCCAATCATGAAAATTACCAGATTGTATTCCGATAAACATGGTGAATCCCACTTTGAGGATATAGACATACCACTAAAAAGTGCTGGAGAAATTGGCCGTTTGTCTGAAATTCTTCCAGTAAAGGGGATGATGCTCAGAGAAAACCCAGGTGATTATTTTTATGACTGGCATCCTGCGCCTAGAAAACAGTACATAGTTATGCTTGAAGGTATGCTTGTTGTTAAGGTAAGTGATGGGGAACAGCGAAGCTTTCCACCAGGTGACATTCTTTTAGTAGAAGATACCAACGGAAAGGGTCATAAATCATGGGTGCCTGATGGTAAACCAAGAAAATCACTTTTTATAAGTATTGGAGAAGATTAATCATAATGAATATATATTTACCATTGGCTCTGGCTGTTGAATTTAAAGATTTTACCTTAATAGATATTATGGGGTATGGGATTGCTGCAACATTTTTTGTACTTTTTGCATTGTATTACAATAAAAAAACCAAAGGTGATAATCTAGGTATGGTCAGGAGAAGAGAGGAGTATATTAAAGAGCATCCTGATCTTAGTCCTGAGTACAATGAAGCAATATTAAGCGGGAAAATTATAAATGGCATGAATGAAGAGCATCTGGTTGCCAGTATTGGGCACCCCAAAAGAACTCAGATTCTTACAGTTGAACCTGCAAGAAGTGAAGTTTGGATCTATAGAAATGGTGTTTATGCCCATATGCATATGGGTATTCTTCAAAAATGGAAGATACATCATAAATTTATTAGTTTTAGTTAAAAAATATATAATTACAGGTGAAATTTTCTTATAATCTTTTCTCTGATCCGGGGGGAGATAAGAAGGTGGAGGAATAGAAGACCTATCGCTATTGGAATAATACTCGATATAACAGGAATTGACCATGTCAGATGAAGTCCATTGCCCTGATAAAAGTCTCTAATAAGTTCCAGAGAAATACAAGCCAGAGCCGCGGCAATCAGACTAAAGGCTGGTATATTTAATCCTCTGCGGCGGGTGTGTCGAACTATTAGTCTTAATATGAAAAGCCAGATCATTGTGTTTATACAGATAACCAGTCCCAAATTCCAGAACCACTCAATTGTTCCATTTATGTTGTCCAAAATATATAAGAAAATACCTGTTGAAATTCCCAGGCCTATGAAATTAAACAGGAAACCTGGAATAAACCTTAATAAAAAGAAAAGGAAAACTATAACAGCTAGATTACTTGTAATTACATATGGTGACCAGCTGAGTATTCCAGAGAAATAATTATCAATAATTCCAAAACTTATGGATAGGATGATCATAGAAAAGGCAATCCCCAAATATACAAAAATTCTTGCTTCTTTCCATCGTCTCCTGTTGGCTGCTTTTTTTAAGCGGTAACGGTTAAGAAGATATTCTTCCCTATCTATATTATTTTTTTTGGATTCCTCAATATTAGGAATGGGAAATGAGCATAAGGGGCATGTTTTTCTATTGTTCTCCACTTGCACGCCACATTTTGGACAGTAAGACATGGTTTTCTCCTTTAATAAAGCTTTTTGCGCGGTGTCTCTTTTACTATGTCAAAAAAAACTTCTTCTCTAATACAGAGCAGTAAAACTTGCGAAAAAAGC
>JAOZPU010000073.1 GCA_029932585.1 Spirochaetia bacterium
TTCTTAGCCCCGAAGGGGCTGGTCGGGACTTCGTCCCTGCTCGCCCATGCATCCACAGGTGTTCTATCTCTTGAGGAATGGTGAAGCCCTTCCTTGAAAATACATCCCTATTTCTGCATAAAGCTCCTCTCTTTATGATATCCAGATATTCCCCCTCCCTAACATATAATCTATATTCTTTAAGAGAGCATCCTCTCTCTTTCCCTATCATTCTCCTTAAGAGTCTCTTTACTTTTATACCTAATTAATTCAGATACTGATTCTGCCTATTAGGAAAGTTTCTTCTTATCATAAGAGGCATGGGGCTTCACCCCATGCCGGGAGATATGACACCCCTTCGGGGCTGAGAGAGTGTGAGTGAAATGATCTTGGGCTCAGGAATCCCACTTCCTGGGCCTTACATAACTCCTGATTCCCCCTCCGGACATTCCCTGTAAGCGTAATATAACATCATCTATTACAGTTCTGTACTGGGGGTAGCGAATGTTTAATCTATCCAGGTATCCCTGTTCCTGTTTAATTCTGTTTTGTTTTGTGTTTGGAAGAAAAGAGAGCAGGGAAATTTTATCATTTTCAGATAGGTAGAGCATGCAGATTGCCAGTTCTCTGTCAGAAATGCGCATAAGTATATTCTGGATATTTGCATGAGTGTCTGTATGGAGTAGTTCTGCAAGCACTTTATCCGGAGGAATCATTTTAATTAATTAAACCAATTCCTCCACCTGCATTAATGTAGTATTTAGATGACCCAAATTCTCCGGAAACTGTCCCTGTAATAAAAATACCTGTTCCAGGAATAAGGTAGTTTAGTTCAACTCCTGCAGAAATTGGGTTATAATCGTTTATAGTCAAGTTATATGGAGTTATTCGCATTGCTGTTGAAAATCCAAGCATTGCAGAACCTATATCAAATATAAGAGCTGCTCTTCCATATCCCCAATAGTAGAATCCTGAATTATAACTTGTTCCTTCGTATGTAACTCTAAATGGAGATAATATAATTTCAGGAGTAAGTACTAATGTTACGGGTAACAGTGATACCGATATAGGGAGACCGGCAGACATTCCTGTGAAATTAGTCTGGCTGTCTGTTTCGTGGTTATTTTGATACGCACCTTTAAGGTACCAGGATAAATCGCTTATTTTTGTATTAAAAATAACACTTTTTGCTGAAACTGAAAAATAGTATGATTCAGATGTTTCAGGTAAAATAACTATTCCGGCCTGTCCTGTAATTTCTAAATTTTTGTCTGGAATAATTCTTGCATTGGCAGTAAAAGGGAATCTATAGTTTTCTCCCTCTATATGTCCAAATGTATTTACTGATGCTTGAAAGCTGCCTGGGGGAAGTGTATCTGGAGATGGACAGAACATTGTACCACTAGTACCGTTAAGAGTTGTTCTTATACGAATAATTAAACTACTGTCTATGGTAATGTATGTTTCTTTTTTTGCCGGGTTCATTCCATCTGTATCTTTACCTGAAATAACTACTCTATAGTTTCCATCAGGTACTAATTGCCCGTAATTATCCTTGCCGTCCCATACAAAGGATTGATCCCATGTATCAAAGTAGGGGAAGTTTTGTTTAAGTATTTGCTTCCCCTGATCTGAATAAATTTTAAGGTCTCCCTGGCCATAAGTGTTTACATCAAAATTGATTTTACTTTCACCTAGCCCTGCTGGATTTGCAGGGTTAAATGCCTGTCTGCTTAAAAATATATTTGATATATCAAATACAGATGGTTTCATTTTTATTTTTAAAGGAGTTGTTTTTTCCTCATGGATAGTTACCTGACCTTCCCATTTTTCATAACCAAAAAGTTCTGCCTGTACAATATGACTTCCAATTTGAAGCTCGTTTATACCTTCATAAAGATCATCCCATCCTGTAGATATTTCTGCTTCAACTGGGGATACGGAAATATTTAAATATCCTATAATAGGTTCAAGATTTATGTTTAGAGATATGTTTTCTCCTTCAGAATAATTAACCCATTCGGATGTAGAATAATATCCTTCAAGTTTTACTGATATTTTATAATTGCCACTGTCAAGAAGTTCTGTAACTGGTGATTCTCCGGCATAGGAATTATTTATATAGACATCTGCATTAGAGGGATTAGTTTTAATTGTCAGTCCGGTTATTTCTTCCTCTTCCTCAGCGTCTTCTTCTTCCGATGATATATCTGAATCAGCAGATAATACCTCATCAAACAGACTCCCCTTGGAAGTAATACAGCCAGTTCCTGAAAAAACCAGAACAATAATAAAAAATATAGCAATTAAGGATTTTATTCTTTTCATAGTAAAAGTATCCACCAGTTTATTAGAAAAATCAATAGCTTTTCAATAGCCTCATAATTACGGATATTTTGCCGATAGGAGAATAGAGGGAGTATTAATAGACTTTAATATGGCTGTACAAAAAATTATTGAGAAAAAAAATAGATTCTTTTTTAAAATTATAACTAATATAAAGACTCTTTACAGAGATTTTAGTAAAGATAATCTATCCAGGATAATTCTGGCAGTTTTAATAGTAATCGTTGCTGGAGGAGGACTGGTCTATTTTATAGAATCAGGAACCAATGGTGAATTTTCACGGTTTATCGATTCTTTATGGTGGGGTGCCGTTACAATTACAACTGTAGGATATGGTGATATGGCTCCTGTTTCCATTCCAGGCCGGATGATTGCTGTTATGATGATGTTTGGAGGAATTGTTCTTACATCAATATTTTCAGGGACCATAGCCAGTATTTTTGTTGATCGAAAGATTCAGGAGGGTAGAGGATTGCAGGAAGTTAATCTACGTAATCATACTATTATATGTGGTTGGAATAGAAATGCATCTGGTATAATTGAAAGTTTTTCGGCTCTTTCCAAAGATAAGAAAACATCGATATGCCTTATAAATGAAATGGATGCCGAAGAGTATCAAATGTTAAAAGTTAAGCATTCGGAATTAGATATAAAATTTGTTAAGGGTGATTTTTCCAGTGAAAAAATACTTGGTAGAGCTTCTGCTTCCAGTGCTAAAGCAGCAATATTTATTCCGGATATATCAGGAAATAATACTATTGAAAATGCAGATGAACGAACTATCCTGGCAGTACTGGCTATAAAATCTATGAATGCTGATATTACCACATGTGCAGAAGTATTAAAAAAAGAAAATGAAGGCCATCTTCAAAGGGCCAATGTGGATTCAATAATTGTTAGTGGTGAATTTTCCGGATTTTTACTTTCCAGTGCTTCTGTTTCCCAGGGTATCCCTAAGTTTGTGAAAGAGATGCTTGCAGTTGATTCCAGTAAATCTATACATCAGGTATCAATTCCAGGGAATTTTATTGGGAAAACATTTTTAGAATTATCTGAATATTTTCTTAAAAACAATAAGGGAATAGCCATTGGTATAATGTCAGAAGATAAAAAAATGAGCCTGGAAGATATGCTCTCTGATGATTCTTCCAGTATAGATGCTTTTATAAAGCGTAAATTTCAGGAAGCTGAAATTAATATTGGGGAACAACAGGAGCAGGGGATAGATATACAAATAAGTCCATCACCGGATTATAATATAAAAGAAACTGATTCCCTGTTTGTTCTTGGGATAGGGGTTTAAAGAGGGAAATATGGCAAAAAAAAAGCCGGATAAGAAGACAGGTAAAAAAGGTGTAGATGCATTAAAGAAAGTTGCCATACTTTCAGATTTGACTGATAAAGAATTAGATCACATATTGGCAATATCAGAAATAATAGAAGTACCTGCAGGTAATATTATAATGACCGAAGGGGAAGTTGGCAGTACTATGTATTTTTTTGTAGATGGAGAAGTTAAAGTAAGTAAAAACCTGACTCTTAAAATTGGTAAAAAGGGTTTTGGTTCTGCAGAAAAATCTATGGTAAAGTTAAAAGCAGAACATGTATCATTTTTTGGTGATATGGCGATGTTTCAGGATGAACCCAGGAGTGCGACAATTACTGCTTCGGTAGACTGTACTTTATATAAAATTACCAGAGATAGTTTTACTGAATTTTGTAATGATTTTCCAGATCAGGGTGTAAAAGTTCTTCAGAGAATAGCATCAACTATGGCCGGTAGGGTTAGAAAGGGCAACGAGGATGTTCTTAAATTAACTACAGCATTAAGTTTGGCTTTGTCAAAGTAAGCCATGAAAAATAATTGGAGATTGGAAGAATGAATAAATTATTAGTAATGGTTCTGTTTTTATTACTAATTGGTACTTATATTTTTGCACAGGATTCGTTTTCTACAATTCCAAATGGATTTGGTAAAATAATACTGGGTATATCTATGGAAGACGCCAAAAAAGCTATTTCTGCAGATGGGAATTTTAATTATCGTGGCGATCAGGATTTAAGTATTCTAAAGAGGCCTAATGAGTCTTTAATTGAGTGCAGGGGATATGATTTCATAGATCGAGCTTTTTTCCAGTTTAAAGAAGACCAACTATATTCTATTACAATTCTATTTAATTTTGAATTAATAGATCATTATTCTCTTTTTACAACTCTAAGTAAGAAGTATGGCCCTCCGAATAGTCTTTCTCCTGAACAATCATTGTGGGAAACTGAAGAAAACTCTCTTGTATTGGAACGTCCTCTACAGATAAAATATTTGGATAAAAAAATATTTCAGGGAATTATAGGGGAATCAGATATTTCACAATCTTATTCAGAACTCTCCAGAGTTCAGTTTTTAGACCAATTTTAATCGAAGTAATTAGTAATTTCTGAAGGTAGAACTATAATATCTCCAATGCCGGTTTCGGATTTTTCATAAGAACCTTGTGGTAATTCCAGGGCATATCTAACAGAATGAGTTGATTTTACAGGTGTTAGAGATTCCGGTTTCATATGATGTATCTCTTTTATAGTTCCATCTTTGGCTATAAAAGCAATTGAGAGAGGAACAAGGGTGTTTTTCATCCAAAAACTTAGTTTTCTATCCTCTTTGTATACAAAAATCATTCCTGTATCCGGTTTTAGTTCTTTCCGGTGCATTAGACCTTCTGTTTGCTCTTCCCTTGTTACAGCAATTTCAATATGGTAAACATCCTTTCCCACAGTTATAGGAACAGTCTTTCTTTCCTCTGAACACCCTGTTAAAAGAATACAAACAAAAGCTGAAATAATAAAAAGCTGTTTTATTATATTTTTCCTCTGAATAACATCGGTTGCTGAGTGTTTTTGCTCTGCAAAAATGTATCGAAGCACCGGTTGTTTAATCATCAGCACCCTCAAATAACTCAAGGTTAGGTTTATCAGATTCTTTGACCGGTTTATTTACCAGTATTTCAATTTTCCGTTCTACCTTTGTAAGATCTTTTTCCAGCCCTTTTGCAAGTTTTATACCTTCTTCAAATATTTCCACTGCTTCATCTAACGCTATATTTCCTGTTTTCATTTTTTCATTTAATTCTTCCAGGTTTGTTAATCTTTCTTCAAAGTTTTTCATTTTTCTATACCTCTTTTTTGTTGGAGCTATTCTTTATTTCTGCACTTGCCTGATCTTTTGAGAATCGGATATTTATAATTTGACCTGCTTCAAGTTTAGCAGCTGATTTTATCAATTTTCCTGTTTTTTCATCACTTACTACTGCAAATCCTCTTTTTAGGATAGCAATAGGAGAACTGCTTTCAAGGTCTGCTTTTAATAATTCTACCTGGTGTCTTTTTTTTAGGACTATTTCTCGTAGAGTAGAGATAGAGTCTTCTTTTTCATCATCCAGCCTTAAAAACAGAGGCTGAATAATCTGCATAAAATTTCTTTCCAAATTTTCCGGTGTAAACTGATTAAGAAGTATTCTAATTTTTTCTGTTTTATCAATTAAGCGATCAGAAATGCTTTTCTGAATATTTTCTACTTTTATTCTTAATTCTTCTCTGCTGGCAGAAACAATTTCTGCTGCTGCAGAAGGTGTAGGTGCTCTGTAATCAGCAGCAAGGTCAGATAAAACTGTATCTATTTCGTGTCCTACAGCCGATATTACCGGTATCTCCGAGGCTGCAATTGCCATTACTACATTTTCTTCCGAGAAAGGTAGAAGATCTTCCAGTGATCCTCCTCCTCTGCCTGTAATAATTACATCTCCAAGATTATATTTATTAGCTCGTTTAATTTGTGCAGCAATCTCTGCTCCTGCACTTTCACCCTGTACAGTGGCTGGTAAAATAACAACATCCAGACCCGAACTTCGTCGACCAAGAACCTGAAGTATATCTCTCAGAGCAGCTCCTGTAGGGGAACTTACAATAGCAACCCGGGAAGGGAAAAGAGGTAGTTGTTTTTTCTTATCTATATCAAAATATCCAAGACCTGCAAGTTTCTGTTTTCTTCTTTCCAGCATTGCCAGAATATCACCTTCACCGGCAATATCCATAGAGTTACATATTATCTGATAGCTTCCTCTTTTTGCGTAAACAGCAAGTGTTCCTTTAACTTTAATTCTCTGACCATCTTTAGGTAGAAATCTTACTCCTGCAGATTTACCTTTAAACATTACACCCTGTATCATTGCATCATCATCTTTAAGTGTAAAATACCAGTGTCCTGTACTGGATGGTCTAAAATTGGAAAGCTCCCCCTCTACTGTAAGAGCCATGAAGGATGATTCAAGAATTTCTTTTATTAAAAAGGTTAGATCAGAAACCTGATATATTTTATCTATTTGATTAAACATTTTTCGATCTTATCATAATAATAAGAATATGGTCGACTAATTATTATAGATAAAATAAAATCATTTTATTCTTTTAACTATTATATATTACAAAAAAAATAATAATCAGTTGAAAATTACATATATTTTGCATATAATTTTTAATATGCCAAAAAAACAAAGATCAGTTTTATATTATTTTATTATAATTTTTCTTCCCGCAATATTTGTATCTTTTATACTATTGGCTACAGTTTTCTATATTCGGTATACATCTGCTAAAGAAAGTTTAATTACTGATCGGATGATAAAACTTGAACTTATGCATAATGAAATTGAATTTACTCTTGGAAATGTTATATCAGATCTTGATATTCTTTCTAAGATGGATCCATTTAAAGAATTAATTGACTCTGAAAGCGAACAGTCCTTACTTGAAGTTGAACAAATATTTAAAATATTTTGTACTGAACGTGGTATCTATGACCAGGTGCGTTTTATTGATAAAAGTGGAATGGAAATAATTAGGGTTAATTATAATAGGGGCGAGCCTTTTATTGTTTCACAAGAAAATCTCCAATTTAAAGGTAATAGATATTATTTTCAGGATGTATTTATTTTGGACAAGGGTGAGGTGTTTTTTTCACCTCTGGATCTAAATGTTGAAGGTGGAGTAGTAGAAAACCCTCAGAAACCAATGGTAAGAGTTGGTATTCCTGTATTTGACCATGAAGGCAATAAAAAAGGAGTTCTTCTTCTAAATTACTTTGGCCAGAATATAATAGATATTGTTTCAGGATATGCAAAATTATCTGAGGATAGGTTTTCCCTTCTTAATGCTGATAGTTACTGGTTGTATTCCAGGAACCCTGAGCAAAATTGGTCTTTTATGTATGAAGACAAATTAAAACAAAATTTTGTTAATTCAAATTCTGACATATGGAACAAAATGCTGTCTATGGATTCAGGTATCATAAAAAATATGAATAACACATATATTTTTATTACAGTATCACCTATGCCTGATCATCTTCATGTTACTACAGTAAAATCTTCTTTAGAGAGTAATAATTTAAATTGGTATCCGGAAAATTATTTCTGGAAAATAGTTGCAGATATTCCTGATTCTGTTTTTTATAAACTAGCCTTTAAGATTGTGTCCGGTATGGTGATATTTATTCTAAGTGTTATTATTGTGTCTGCAATTTTATCTGTTATGCTGGCAAAACTATGGTATATACAAAAGTTATCAGAACAGCATACACAGAAATCACTTGAAGAAAAGGAACTGCTTTTACGAGAAATTCACCATCGGGTCAAAAATTCTCTAGCTCTTGTTTCCAGTTTTGTAGGGTTGTATCAGGGAGAGCATCCCGAACAAAGTAAAAATGATTTCTTTGATGAACTTCAGCAGAAAATTAATACTATAAGCCTGGTTCATACTTATTTGTACCAGAGTAGTGATATAGAACATATTAGTTTTAAATCATATATAAAAGTATTACTTGAAAGTATGCTCGATAATTTTGTTATATCAACTGGTAATATAGGGCTTGATCTGGATGTAGAAGATGTTTTTTTGCCTGCCAAATCTACAATTTCTATTGGTTTAATTATTTCAGAACTTACAATAAATTCACTAAAATATGCTTTTCCAAATAATGAAACTGGAAAAATAACTGTAAAATTTACCCAGGAGGGATCGGATTATGTCCTTATCTATTCAGATGATGGTATAGGTCTTCCTGATAGTTTTAATATTAAGAATTCTGATTCTTTAGGTATGATACTTATAGAATCTTTAACAGAGCAGTTGGGTGGAACTTTAAATATTATTACAGGTTCGAATAGCACTTTTACAATTAAATTTTCTATTAGTAAGTAATTATTTTTTCTAAACTAATCAAAAAAAAATAGGTAATTAAAATATTAGGCATTCCTAATATTTTATGTTGACTTTATTATTTCATATACATATATTGCTATATATAAATCGAAAAGAGAGGTTCTTTAATGGCTTATAGAATAGATAAGAGTTCCTGCATAGTGTGCGGGGCATGTGAACCGGTTTGCCCGGTGGATTGTATTTCAGTTGAAGATGATGGCAAGAGGCTTATTGATGAAGATGCATGTATAGATTGTGGTGCCTGTGCAGAAGTATGCCCTGTTCAGTGCATAAGTGAGGTTTAAATAGAATGGTTATATTAGGTCAGACAAAACTAAAAGATGCTTTTAGTGCTTATCCTGATATTAAGGATACTTTAATAGGGCTTTCCCCAAAGTTTGAAAAATTAAATAATAAGCTCATTTTTTCAACAGTTGGTAAATGGGCCACCTTTAATGATATTGCAAAAATGGGAAACCTTTCCATTTGTGAAATTCTACATACAATAAATGAAAAGACTGGAAATGTAGGTGAACTGGAAAGAGTTTTCCCTGAATGTATAAAAGCAGCTCCGGAAATTAAAAAGACTGAACCTGCACCAGACTGGATGGCTTCTGTAAAACAGTTTATTGTCATGGATGTAAGAGATAGAAATGATTTCTTTTTTACAGATATTATTAAACGTCTTAAGGAATTAGCAGAAGGGAATGCTCTTCAGGTTATTAATTCCTTCTATCCAGCTCCAATTATCGGAATGCTTGAGGAAGAGGGGTATGAGCAGTACGTAGAAACAAAATCAGCAGAAGAATTTCGTTTAAATATTAAATATAAAGTAGATTCAGGTCCATCAGACTGGCGGGATAAAAAAGAAGAATTTGAAGAGTTTGATGTACGAAGCAGTAGGGAAGATCCTTTTGGAGCAATAATTAAGAAGGCTGGAGAAACTCCTGAGGGTAGCGGCTTTAAACTTGTTCAAAAATTTGAACCTATTCCTCTTATAAATATGCTCGAACCTATGGGCTTTGAACATGAAACAGTGGAAATTGGTTATTTCGAATTTCATGTATACTTTTACAAAGTAAAAGAAATAGTTAAGAAAAAAATGGATCAGGATGATGATCGGATTCCGGTTGTAATTCAGACAGCCACTCCGGTAGTTGTTCCCATAATAATGCGTTTATTGAAGTCAGAAAGACTTATGAATGCCATAAGGATTGATGAATTAAAAATTTGGAAAGAAACTGAAAAACATATGGCATGGGTTGCTAATGGTAAGGCAGATATAACTTTTTCTGCTATTGCAGCAGCGGCAAAGCTTTATCTTACTGGAAATGACCTTAAGATGGCCTCTGTAGATATCTGGGATAATTTTTATCTTCTAACCAGAGACTACAAAGCTTCAAGCTTTGCAGATTTAAAGGGGCATGAAATATATATACCCCTTTATAAGGAAGCTCCTCCATATGCAATTACTTCCTATTTAATGAAGCAGAAAGGTGAGAATCCGGATGAATACAGCTTTAACTTTGGAAATCCTTTTGGTAGACCGGAAGAGTTTAAAGACCAGTTTATAAAGGGGGAGATAGATACTGTTCTCCTTCGCGAACCTGAAGCAAGTTTTGCCCTTCATGGAGCAGGAGATGCAGCAATGGTTGCAATTTCCTATGCAGATATATGGAATGAAATCCATCCCGGAAGTGGAATGCTGCCTAATGCAGGACTTATTTTTAAAGGTGAGTTTGCAAAGGAACATCCGGAAGCTGTTAAACTGTTAATGGAAGAGCTTAAAATTGCTGTTGATTATATAAATGAGAATCCTAAAGATACTGCTAATCAGTCTTACGATTTAATGGGTGGCAGTGTAGAAGGATTGGAGCTTTTTCTTGATAGGGTTACATACAGGCATGAGCCTAGTGAGAATGTAATAGAGCCTATTATAGAATACTTAAAAGTTCTGGGAGATTCCAAGTCATTTTCATATATAGGTGAGAATGAAGAAGTAAGGGAGATGTTCGGGGTTTAATCCAGATACTTGACTGCCAGAGCTAAGCTGTCTATCTTAATTAGTAGTAATGTACTAATTAATGATAGGCGGTTTTTATGGATATTAAGTATTCTGGACCAGTGTGTGAATTTGAAGTAGCAGGACCCTGTGGTATAGTTATTTTCGGTGCATCCGGGGATCTTACCGGTCGAAAGTTACTCCCTGCATTATTTGAATTATATAAAAGGGGCAGAATCCCTTCCAGCTTTTTTATAACTGGTGTTGCCAGGTCAAGTTTAACTGATGATTCTTTTAGAACAGTAGTAGCATCTGCAATTGAAAAAGTTGCTGGAAAATCTTCTGATCAAAAAATTGAAGAATTTTTATCCAGGTGTTTTTATGTATCCGGTCAGTATGATGATCCTGAAACATATCAGAATTTAAAAGAAGTAAATAATAATCTTACTAAAAAGTTTAAAACTGAAGACAATATAATTTTTAATATCGCAACTCCTCCTTCTCTCTATGGAATAATTGTAAAGAATTTGTCCCTGGCTAAATTAGTTAATAAAGGACAAAATGAAGCTCCTTTTCAAAGAGTTATTGTAGAGAAACCTTTTGGTAGGGATTATGATTCTGCTGTAGCATTAAATAAAGAATTGCTCTCTTATCTGGATGATGAACAAACCTATAGAATTGATCATTACCTGGGAAAAGATACAGTTCAGAATATACTTGCTTTTCGATTTGCTAATTTAATATTTGAAAATGTATGGAACAGGAATTTCATTGATCATGTTCAAATTACAGTTTCAGAAGAACTTGGAGTTGGACATAGAGCTGGTTATTTTGATAATTCCGGTCTGGTTAGGGATATGCTTCAAAATCATATGCTCCAGCTGCTTTCTCTTATTGCAATGGAGCCTCCTTCAAAATTTGATGCTGAGCTAATTCGTGATGAGAAGGTTAAAGTAATGAAAGCTATTCGCCCTTTTAAGGATATTTCATCACCCTCAACAATAATTAGGGGACAGTACAAAGAAGGAACAATTAATGGAGTGAAGGAAAAAGCATACAGGGATGAGGATGGTGTTTCTCCCAATTCCTCTACAGAAACTTTTGTTGCTACCAGATTGTTTATTGACAATGTACGTTGGGAAGGTGTTCCTTTTTATATGAGAGCAGGGAAGGCTCTTAAAGAGAAAAAAACTCAAATTACTATTGTATTCAAAGAAGTTCCCCACAGTATGTTTGTAAAGGATATTAAAGAAAATCCTCTGGAACCTAATGTTTTAATTTTTGGAATACAGCCTGAGCAAGGTGTTTTTCTTAAATATCAGGCTAAGGCCCCTGGATCTAAAATGTGTCTCTATCCTTTGGATATGGATTTTAACTATGCTGATGTTTATGGAAGTGAACTTTCAGATGATTATGAAACCCTCCTGTTAGATTGCATGATTGGTGATCAGACATTATTCTGGAGTAAAAAGGGTGTTGAAGTTTCCTGGAATCTTATTACCCCAGTATTAAAGGAATGGGATAAATCCAGTTTTGAAGATAAGAAAATTAAGTTGTTTTTCTATGAAGCGGGCACATGGGGACCAAAAGAATCTGAAGAATTTATAAAGAAAGATGGCAGAAAGTGGATAGTTAAGTAGAATGGTGGTCTGAATAATATGAAACTAAATAAATTTGAAAATAAAGAGCAGATGAGTCTTGCAGCAGCAGCTTATACCAGTGACCTTATTAGAACAAATACTTCTAAAGGGGAAGTTTTTACAATTGCTCTTTCCGGAGGTAGATCTCCTGTTCGTTTTTATGAACTTATGGCGAAAGAAGAGATCGACTGGTCCATGGTAAAGATTTTTCTTGTTGATGAAAGAAAAGTAGATGCTGATAATGAATATAGTAATTATAGGATGATAAAAAAAGCACTTTTGTCAAAAATTGATATTCCTGAAACAAATATTTTTTCATTTAAAACAGATATCAATTCAGCAGTTGAGTGTTCCTCTGAGTATGAGGATCGTATAAGAAAAGTTTTTGGAAATTTATATCCTGTTTTTGATCTTATAGTTCTTGGTGTAGGGCCGGATGGACATACTGCATCCCTTTTCCCTGGAGTGGATCATTTCATAGAAGAAGATAAAATTTTCATTACAACAACAGCACCCGAACAATTTGATGTACCAGAGCGTCTTACCATGACTTTATCCCTTATAAACAGAGCAAAGAGTAGAATCTTTGTAATTTCAGGGAAAGGGAAGGGAGAAATGGTTCAAAGAGTACTTAGTGAGGACAGAACTATCCCTGCTGGTCTTATAAATTCCAATAGTACTATATTTTTTGACAACCTTCTTTAAATAAAGCATATAGAAAGATTTTATAAAGTGTTATGAAAGAAATAAGAAAATCATATTGCATGATCTACCTCAATTTAATATACTGGCATATAATAATAATGTAATAAAAGAAGAATATTCGGAGGAATAATATGAATTTAGATGGTATAAAAGCAGCTGCGCTAAGTATTCGTTCATTATCAATGGACCAGGTTCAGGCTGCTAACTCAGGTCATCCCGGTCTGCCCATGGGTTGTGCAGAACTTGGAGCCGTATTGTATGGTGATGTTCTTAAACATAATCCCAAAGAACCAAAATGGATTGATCGTGATAGATTTGTACTATCAGCAGGTCATGGATCAGCTTTTATATATTCTTTGCTTCATCTTTCCGGATACAATCTTCCATTAAATGAATTAAAGCGTTTTAGACAGATGGGTTCACTAACTCCAGGGCATCCTGAATTGAATCATACAGAGGGTGTAGAAACAACTACTGGTCCTCTTGGAGCAGGTTTTAGTAATGCTGTAGGTATGGCTGTTGCAGAAACATTTCTTGCAGATAAGTTCAATACAAAAGATGCTTCAGTAATAGATCACTATACATTTTCTCTTGCCGGTGATGGATGTATGATGGAGGGCCTTACCTCTGAGTCAGCTTCTTTAGCCGGGCATCTTGGTCTTGGAAAACTTATTGTATTTTATGATAGTAATAAAATAACTATTGAAGGTTCTACAGATCTTGCATTTACAGAAAATGTAAAAATGCGGTATCAGGCTTATAACTGGCAGACTCTCGAGGGAGATATGCATAATCCGGAGGATATTGAAAATCTTATAAATCAGGCTAAAGAGGAAACTTCAAAACCTACTTTAATTATACTCAAATCAATTATTGGAAAAGGTTCTCCTAACAGAGAAGGTACAGCAGGAATTCATGGAGCTCCCCTTGGAGAAGAAGAAATTGCATTAACAAGAAAAAATCTTGGAATTTCTGTAGACGAATCTTTTTACATAGCTCCTGAAGCTGTAAAGTATTTTAATGAAAAGAAAGTTGTATCGGAAAGTGACTATTCAAAATGGATGGAAATGTTTGCCGTATGGTCAAAGAATAATCCTGATCTTAAAAAAGAATGGGACTTGTTTTTCTCCAAAGAAACTAATTTAAGCGGAGTAAATTGGCCTGAATTTAAAGTTGGTGACAGTGCTGCTACTCGAAAAATCAGCGGAGGGGTTATAAAAGCTCTTTCCAATGCTGTACCGAATATAATTGGAGGATCTGCAGATCTTGCTCCTTCAAATAATACAGCAATGGATCATGGTGACTATGGTATATCAAACAGAGGTGGAAGAACTCTTCACTTTGGTGTAAGAGAACATGCTATGGGTGGAATTGCCAATGGATTACTACTCCATGGTGGACTTCGAACCTTCTGTGCAACTTTTATGGTATTTGCAGACTATATGAGACCAACTATTCGTCTTGCTGCTCTTATGAATCTGCCAACTATATTTATATTTACTCATGACTCTGTATTTGTTGGAGAAGATGGACCTACTCACCAGCCTGTAGAGCATTTAGCTTCGTTGAGAATTATTCCAGGTCTTACAGTCTTAAGGCCGGCTGATGGTGAAGAAACAGTTGAAGCCTGGAAAATGGCAGTTGAAAATATAACTGGTCCTACTGTGTTAGCTTTAACCAGACAGAATTTAACTGTATTTGCAAAAGATGATTCTGACTGGAAGAGTACAATAAGAAAAGGTGCATATATTGCAGCTGATTGTAGTGGAAAACCTGATGTAGTTGTTGTTGCTACAGGATCAGAAGTAAATTTGGCAATGGATGCAGCACAGGCTTCTGATAAAAATGTAAGAGTTGTTTCCATGGTTTCCAGAGAAACTTTCCAGAGCCAGGATCTTACATTTCGAAATAATTTAATTCCTACAGGTATTAAAACAATAGTTGTTGAGGCAGGAGTCAGATCCGGCTGGGAAGGTATTGCCAGCTCTGCAGAGGATATTCTTGCAATAGACACATTTGGAATATCAGCTCCTGCAGCAGAATTAAAGAAACATTTTGGATTGACAGTCGAAAATTTGGTAAAAATGATCGGTTAGATATGTATTTGTTGGGATACGTTTCATCGTCGTAGAGACGCACGGCTGTGCGTCTCTACG
>JAOZPU010000222.1 GCA_029932585.1 Spirochaetia bacterium
AGAGATCTATTTCCTTTAATTGAGATTTCCATAAGTGAATTAACATAACCTGCAGCCTGCAAAAGAATATAATTATTACTACCTTTGAATATAATTTTATGAAATTCGATATCACAACGGGAACCCTCATCTGCATCTTTAGCATCGAGAGCCAGTTTCATTCTTTGAATTATTTTCTCAAGAGATTTTATTGTTTCCAGGTTTGCAGATTCTGCTGCCAATCCAACAGCCTTTACTTCCAGTAATTCCCGTAGATCAAGCAGCTCCATTTCAAATCCGTCCCTTCTTGTAATAAGAGGAGCAAATGTATTAATAAAAGGAGCCAAATTAAGGTCTGTTACAAATGCACCACCCCCAGGACGGGTTTCAATTAACCCTATGGTTTCCATTACCCGGAGAGCCTCCCTTACAGAAGGTCTGGATACATGGAACATCTCAGCCAAAGTTCTTTCTGAAGGCAGCCGTTCTCCAACCGTAATACGATCATCACGGAGCATCTCTACAAACTGGCTTATAATTTCCTGATAAACTCTTTTTTTTACAATTGGTTTTACTTCCATAATATTATGCAATTATAAAATGTATCTAACAAATATTCAATTGGTCAAATAATAACAAATATATTGGTCTTACCAATTGACAATTCAACCATAACAATATTATTATATTTTATATTAAGAGGAGATTTCAATTGGATATTATGGTTCTTATTAAACAGGTTCCTATGTCTTCGGATGTAGGTGTCGATGAGGAAACAGGCGTAATTAAAAGAGAGTCCGGTGATACAAAAATGAACCCCTACGATCTCTATGCCCTGGAAGCAGCCTTTCAAACCAGAGAAAAGATGGGAGGAACTGTTTCGGTTCTTACCATGGGACCACCCCAGGCTGAACAGGTAATAAGAGAGGCTTTTATGATGGGTGCGGATAAAGGGTACTTATTAACTGATCGTGCTTTTGCAGGTTCCGACGTTCTGGCTACATCCTATGCCCTGGCCCAGGGGATACAATCCATAGGGAAATTCAATTTGATAATTTGCGGAAAACAAACCACAGATGGAGATACAGCCCAGGTTGCATCCGAATGCAGTGAATTTCTAAATATTCCTTGTATTACTAATGTCACATCAATACCTGAAATAAATAACGACTCAATAAATGTTATTTCTGATATGGGTCAAACCATAGAAACAGTTAAAATGCTCTATCCATGTATGATAGCTGTTGATAAAGAGATATATCAGCCAAGACTTCCTTCCTATAGAAGGAAAAAACTAACCCTTAACCAGAATATTACAAGGTTAAACCTGAGTAATCTGGATGATAAAGATAATAATCAGTACGGCCTTGACGGATCTCCAACAAGAGTAGTCAAAATCTTTCCACCTCCTGTACAAGACGAAAAAGAGATATGGAATGGGGAATCTGATCAATTGGCAGACAGACTTTTAAACTTACTTAAAGATGAAAAATTTTATCAGGGGGGAATATGAGCTATATAGAGATAAATAATGACAAGCTTCCTGACAAAACTATTCTGGAAGCCTTATGTCCTTTTAATTCAATAGAGGTAAGTGGAGAAGAAGTAAGTATAAACAGCAGCTGCAGAATGTGTAAACTCTGCGTGAAAAATGGACCCCAGGGAGGGTTTGTTTTTGTAGAAAACACAGTTAAAACCATAGATAGATCCCACTGGTCCGGTATTGCAGTATTTATAGAAATTGAAGAACATAAAATACATCCTGTTTCTCTGGAGATGATAGGAAAAGCAAGAGAACTGGCTCAAAAGGCCCAGCAAAAGGTTATTGCATTAGTTATTGGAAATAATCTGACTAATGCTGCTAAGGAACTTCAATACTATCAGGTAGATAAAGTATGTGCTTATGATGACAAGGCACTAAATGATTTCCGAATTGAACCATACACAGCAGTTATGGAAGATTTTATTCATAGGGAAAAACCCGCTGTATTTTTAGTGGGAGGAACAACTATGGGAAGAAATCTTGCTCCTCGAACTGCAGCCAGGTTTCGTACTGGATTAACAGCCGACTGTACTGTTCTTGATATACGGGAAAATGGAGAACTGGATCAAATTCGTCCTGCCTTCGGTGGAAACATTATGGCTCACATTCAGACCCCTGCACACAGACCTCAGTTTGCCACAGTCAGGTATAAGATTTTCCCTACGCCTTTGCGGAAAAACAAAACCTCTGGTATTATTGAATATTTCAGTTTACCAGCAAATAAATTAACCAGTTCGATAACTGTCCTCGATATTCATCATAAAGAAAAAGAAACTCATCTTGAAAATGCAGAAATTATTATTGCCGCTGGAAGAGGAATTGGAACACAGGAGAACCTTAAACTGATTGACAAACTCTCTAACCTTCTAAATGCCCAGGTAGCCGGAACCAGACCAATGATAGAAAGTGGTTTGATAGATCCAAGAAAGCAAATTGGACTTTCCGGTCGTACCGTCCGCCCTAAACTGCTTATTGCCTGCGGAATATCCGGTTCTGTTCAATTTACAGCAGGGATGAACAGTGCAGAGCGAATTATTGCAATAAACTCCGATCCAAATGCAGCAATATTCAATACTGCCCATGTAGGAATTGTAGGAGATGCTCTTGAAATACTCCCTATGCTAATTAGTAATATAGAGTCCGGTAAAAGCTTAGCAATGGAGGCAGCCAATGTTTAACAAAATAAACGAAAAGGACATTCAGAACTTAAATAAAATAATCTCCGATCCCAAAAGAGTATATACAAAAGAGAATATTCATGAAGATTATCATCATGATGAACTTCATACCCTTATTGCAGCTCCCGATCTTTTAATTGAAGCCATATCTACCACAGAAGTTTCAGAAGTTATGAAATATGCCTGGTCAAGAAATATTCCTGTTACTCCCAGAGGACAGGGAACCGGCCTCGTTGGCGGAGCTGTCTGCATGAGTGGAGGAATAATGCTCTCCCTGCAGAAAATGAATAAAATTCTAACCCTGGATGAAGATAATATGACTTTGACAGTGGAACCCGGTGTTCTTTTAATGGAGCTTGCAGAGTTTCTTGAACCAAAGGGATTAATTTACCCTCCTGACCCTGGTGAAAAAAGTGCAACCATAGGCGGCAATATAAGTACCAATGCCGGGGGAATGAAAGCCGTAAAGTATGGTGTAACCAGGGATAATATCAGAGCCCTTGAGGTTGTTCTTCCTAATGGAAAAATAATCCAAACCGGCGGCAATATAGCTAAAAATTCTTCCGGATACAGTATTCGTGATCTAATGATAGGATCGGAAGGAACTCTGGGTGTTATAACGGAAGCTACCCTGCGACTGCTGCCAATACCAGCTGTAACAGTTTCCCTGCTTATCCCTTTCCCTGACCTGGACAGTGCCATAAGGACAGTTCCAAAAATAATGAGGGCTAAACAGGTTCCCACAGCAGTTGAATTTATGCAGAAAGAGGTTATTTTAGCGGCAACAGAGTATCTGGGAAAACAGTTTCCGGACACATCTTCTGATGCCTATCTTCTGGTTTCTTATGATGGGCCTAATCGTAATGTTGTTGATCTGGCTCTGGATGAAGTGGCAGAACTATGTATAAACAACGGCGCCGTGGATGCTCTAATTTCTGATACCCCGGAAAGACAGCAGTCAGTCTGGACAGCCAGAGGAACTTTTCTTGAGGCTATAAAAGCATCTACAACAGAAATGGATGAGTGTGATGTTGTTGTTCCAAGAGGAGAGATAGCCGGGTTTATTCAGTACTGCAGTGAACTTGAAAAACAGTATGAACTGCGAATAATGAGCTTTGGTCACGCCGGGGACGGTAACCTGCATATCTATGCACTAAAAGATGATCTTGATCAGGAAACCTGGAACCAGAAACTAAAATTAGTTTTTGATAAGATGTATAGGAGAGCAGACGAAATCGGGGGCAAAGTTTCCGGTGAACATGGAATAGGTTATGCAAAGAAAGGATTCCTAAAAGAATCTGAAAGCCCTGTTTTAATGGAAATAATGGCCGGGATAAAAAGTACATTTGACAGTAAAGGTATTATGAATCCTGGGAAAGTT
>JAOZPU010000223.1:0-1192 GCA_029932585.1 Spirochaetia bacterium
TAACTTATCTCAGGATCCGGATTGGCCATGGCAAATACTATTGGGTCGTTATTCATAGAAAGGAGCATTTCAGGATTTACACAGTCTTTGACAGAAACCCCCATAAATACATCTGCCTCTTTCATTGCTTCAGCCAGTGTCCTGCTGTCTGTATTATTGGCCATATACTCTTTCTCCGGTGTCATCCTTTCTTTACGTCCTTTAAAAATGACACCAATACTATCGCACATAATCAGGTTTTCTCTCTTTATACCCAGAGATATAAAAAGTTTTGCACAGGACATACCAGCAGCCCCGGCACCACTAAAAACTACTTTTGTTTCTGTAATATTTCTTTTTGTTATTTCAAGCGCATTTAACAAACCTGCAGAAGAGATAATTGCTGTTCCGTGCTGGTCATCATGAAAAACAGGGATATTGCAAATCTCCTTTAGTTTTTTCTCAATATAAAAACATTCAGGGGCTTTTATATCCTCTAAATTTATTCCTCCGAATGTCGGTTCCATTGTTTTTACAATATCTATTATTTTATCAGGGTCTTTTGTATCAAGTTCAATATCAAAAACATCTATATCTGCAAATCTCTTAAACAGAACTCCCTTCCCTTCCATAACAGGTTTACTGGCCAGAGCACCTCTGTCACCAAGTCCAAGAATTGCTGTTCCATTGGAAACTACAGCTATCAGATTGCCTTTATTTGTGTATTTATATGCATCCAGTTCATTTTTTGCTATTTCAAGAACTGGTGCTGCTACTCCGGGAGTATATGCCAGGGACAGTTCTTCTGCTGTTGAACATGGTTTTGTAGGTACTACTTCTGTTTTACCTGGAACCCCATTCATAGAATGATACTCAAGTGCTTTCTTTTTTATACTATCCATTCATATACTTCCTTAATAAAGTTTTTCCCTATATAGGGAAACTCTACAATTTTAATGCTTTAAAAACAACAATTCAGGCATCTCAATTCTCCTGCCAATCATAAATAGCAAACAATGCTAAGCTGACAAACAGTATAATCTCAGTAAATAATATTATCAATCGAAAAAATTCTTGACATAGAATCTTTATTTTATTATATATGAACATATGATCATTTATAAGGAAATAAAATAATGAAACAGGATGATGGTAAGTGTAAAACATTTTTAATCCACGATGACACAGTAGAAAAAGTTCGAAAAGATATCCC
>JAOZPU010000223.1:1292-4076 GCA_029932585.1 Spirochaetia bacterium
GTAAAACATTTTTAATCCACGATGACACAGTAGAAAAAGTTCGAAAAGATATCCCCAATGAGGAACTATTAATAGATCTGGCTGATTTTTTCAAAATATTCGGTGATACCACAAGAATTCGTATACTAAGTGCTCTTTTTGTTACAGAGATGTGTGTCTGTGATCTTTCTGAGGTGCTGAATGTTAGTCAGTCAGCTATGTCCCACCAATTAAAAACACTGCGACTTTCCGGACTTGTAAAATTTCGAAAAGAGGGAAAATCGGCCATCTACTCCCTAAAGGATAATCATGTAAAGCAGATTTTAGATACAGGAATAGCCCACATAACAGAATAATAAGGAGAAGGGAATGGAAAAATATAGTTTAAAGAATCTGGATTGTGCAGACTGCGCATTGAAAATAGAAAATGGTTTAAAAAAACTTGATAGTGTAAATTTTGCATCTATAAATTTTGCAACTGCCCAGCTGCAGATAGATACAGCAAATATTGAAGAAGCACAAAAACTAATTAAAGATCTGGAACCGGAAGTCGAACTTGTTGATCAGGTGGCACACCATCATGGTAATGATGACGAACTGAATTTAAAATCAGAACTTATCCGGCTGGGTTTACTTCTCACTGCTTTTGCAGGAGGATTGATTTTTATAAAAAATCTGGAACAAACACCCTACCATATAGGGGAATGGATTGTATTTCTTGCAGTATACCTTGCCAGCGGCTGGAAGGTTCTCCGGTCTGCAGGACGTAACATACTTAAGGGACGTATTTTTGATGAAAACTTCCTTATGGCAATAGCAACAATTGGAGCAATGTTTATTCATGCCTTACCCGAAGCTGCAGGAGTTATGATATTCTTTACTGTAGGTGAATTTTTCGAAGATCTGGCTCTTGCAAAATCAAGACGATCCATAAAATCACTCATGGAAATACGCCCTGACAAAGCACTAATGGAAAAAGAAGGAGAATATGTATCTGTAAACCCTGAAGATGTTGAAACAGGCTCTGTTATTCTTGTCAAACCAGGAGAACGGGTACCCCTGGATGGAGAGGTTATTTCCGGAGAATCCCAGGTTGATACATCTGCTTTAACAGGAGAATCTGTCCCCAGAACTGTAGATAAGGGTTCGGTAATTCTGGCAGGAATGGTAGTTCTTTCGGGATCCCTTACTATTAAAACCACAAAAACATTTTCAAATTCATCACTCTCCAGAATTCTGGAACTTGTGGAAGATGCTCTTCAGAAAAAAGCAAAAACAGAAAAGTTTATTACTACTTTTGCAAGATACTACACTCCTTTAATAGTTTTTTCCGCACTGGGTATCGCATTACTCCCACCGCTTCTAATACCGGGAGCACTTTTCAGTACCTGGATCTACCGTGCTCTTGTAATACTTGTAATTTCCTGTCCCTGTGCTCTGGTTATTAGCATTCCCCTGGGATATTTTGGGGGAATAGGCGGAGCTTCGCGTAAAGGAATTCTTATAAAAGGATCTAACTATATCGATATCCTGGCAAAGGTAAAAACAGTTGTTTTCGATAAAACAGGAACCCTGACAACTGGAACATTTGAAGTAACAGAAATACATCCCCGAAATGGTTTTTCAGAAGATGATCTTATTAAAGCGGCTGCTCTGGCTGAAGCTCATTCAAACCATCCTGTAGCTCTTTCAATAAAAAAAGCATGGGGAGGCACTATTAATGAATTGAATGTAACTTCCCATGAAGATATCCCAGGCTATGGAATTAAAGCTGAAATTGATGGTAAAACCATCCTTGTTGGAAACGACAGGCTTCTCCACAGAGAAAACATAGAACATGCAGATTGCGAAATTGCAGCAACAGTTGCCTACGTTGTTATAGACAATCTATACAGCGGGTACATTATTATTAGTGATCGAATAAAGGAAGACTCTGCAAAAGCCCTTAGGGAATTAAAAAAACTAGGCATCCAAAAGACTGTCATGCTGACAGGGGACAACGAAAGAACAGCAAAAAATGTTGCTGCTGAAATCGGTATTGACGAATACTATGCAGAACTTCTTCCGGATGACAAAGTTGCAAAACTGACTGAAATTATTGCAGAAGGAAATGGTTATACAGCCTTTGTCGGGGATGGTATTAACGATGCACCTGTTATAGCTCTTGCTGATGCCGGAATAGCCATGGGGGAACTGGGATCTGATGCAGCAATTGAAACAGCAGACATTGTTCTAATGACAGATGCACCATCAAAAATAGCCCAGGCTGTTAAGGTAAGCAGAAAAACCCGGGCAATAGTTATTCAGAATATTACCATTGCCCTTGTAATAAAACTTCTTTTTGTAGGGCTGGGTGTTGCAGGTCTTGCAGGGATGTGGGAAGCTGTTTTTGCTGATGTGGGAGTAGCACTAATTGCAATTTTCAATGCCTTGAGGGTTTTGAAGTAGGAATAAGTATTTACTACTCATTATTATTGAATGTTTAAGTACCTGCTAGGTATAAGATATACTTGGCAGGTATTTGTTCCAGGGGGATCGAATGATTACAAAAAGCAAGGCCTACTTTAGAGTTCCATCCCGACGATATCTTAATTATCCAATACTAGGTCTGATAGTTTTAACTGGAGAAATGGGTAGAAGAGAAGTTTTGAAATTTACAATATTCCGACGTTTGTAAGTGCAAACAGAATCAGAAAATTGCAATCTGTTATTTCTTTGAAGTCGTCCATTTTTTCCATAAACTTAAAAACCCAGTTAAATAGAGAATCTGAAAGATAAACTGTACATATTCAGGTCTTGAATACC
>JAOZPU010000224.1 GCA_029932585.1 Spirochaetia bacterium
CGAAAGAGCTGGAAGAAGGTTACAGACTTTCCTGTATGGTTCCTGTTATTGGGAACATCGATGTTTTAGTTAATAGTATAAATGAGAGTTCCAATATATTAACAGAGCATAAGGGTTTTTCAGGAAAACTTAATTCGATTATAAAAAAGAAATACCTGACCCTTTCCCAACCTTCTCTGGATGATCAGCGATCTGATCTTTTACGTATTTTAGAATCCATTCCTTTGAAAAATCCTCAGGTGTCTTTATCTCTTAGACAAAATATCCCAGCTTTAATCAGAGAATCAGAGTATTCAATTACAGCAGTATTTTCTTCAGATACTCTTCTTGGAGTGGAAAAGGGTAATACTGAAGATTTTAATTATGGTATTGCTATAGATATTGGAACTACAACAATTGCTGCCTATTTAGTTGATATGAATACAGGAGATGTTGTTGATACAATATCCGGTTTAAATAGCCAGAAGATTTTTGGAGCAGATGTAATTTCCCGAATTGAATATAGTATGCAGGGTTCCGGCAAACTTGAATTGTTGCAGACTAAGATAGTCGGACAGATAAGTGATCTTTGTATATTTCTTGCAGACAGAAATAATATTTCAAGAAAGAATATATATTCTGTTGCCCTTGCAGGTAATACTACAATGCTTCATCTATTTTTTGGAATTGATCCTGCTGGTATAGCAGTTGCTCCATTTATTCCAGGTTTTCTTGGTTCAATGGAGCTTCATTCTTCATCTTTAAAAGATTTTCCTCTTCAGTGTGCTGTTTATTCTTTACCTTCAATATCCGGATATGTCGGTGCTGATATAGTTTCCGGAATTCTGGCAACTAATATGCATGAAAGAGAGGAACTTTCTCTCCTTATAGATATTGGAACTAATGGTGAGATAGTTCTGGGGAATAAAGATAAATTATATTGCTGTTCTACTGCTGCAGGGCCTGCTTTTGAAGGTGCTCATATAACCTGCGGCCTCGGCGGTATTACCGGTGCCGTTGACAGTGCTGTTATTGAGGATGATATTATAAAAATTACTACAATTGATAATGAGAAAGCTATAGGAATATGCGGTTCAGGTATTATTGATATAGTTGCAGTACTTCTTAGAAGCGGTCTGGTAGAGTTTACTGGTAGAATTAAGCATGAGGATGAAGTAGAGGGGGTTACTGCAGTTCTTCGAAAAAAACTCATAGCAGATAAAAATGGACCAGCTTTTATTATTGAAAGTGCATCGAATACTGGAATTGGTGAGGATGTATTTTTTACCCAGGGTGATATAAGAGAAGTTCAGCTGGCTAAAGCAGCCATATCTGCAGGTATCTTATCTCTCCTTAACAAAGCAGGGCGGGAAGTATCTGATATTGATCATCTGTTTATTGCCGGTGGGTTTGGTAGTTATATTTCAATAAAGAGTGCAGCAGATATTGGACTTATTCCAGCTGAACTTCTGGATAAAACTGAATCTGTTGGTAATACTGCTGGATTGGGAGCAATTAGCTCTATCTTATCGGAAGAGAACTATAAGAAAACCAAAGGTATAGCCAAAATTACAGAGTATGTTGAGTTGTCTTCTGACAGTTTTTTCAATATGAAATATATGGAAGAGATGGTGTTTCCTGAGTATTAGTAAATAACTGCTTAGACTTTATCGAAGCCTATAAGGATTGTTGCGCAATCGTTTCTAAGAGAAAAGTTATTTTGTTTTCTTATATAATCATCTGATATTGTAGATGGGCTTACAGAAATAATATTTTTTATATTATAAGTTTCTTTTACTGCTTCCAGTTCAAAGAATTTAAGGGGTGGTATAAGAAAGAAAGCAGGCTTTTTAGACCTGCCTTTCCTTCGTTCAGGATAAAGAATAAAATCATCACTTATAAACATATATTCTTCATCTTCCGGTGGTTTTTTATTTATAAGCTCTTCACCAATAATACTATAGCTTTTAGTATTTATTGTAAGAGTATAATCAGGTTTTTTATCATCAATATTTAGATCTTCCACCATATAAACCGTTGATCCAGGAGCTTGTCTAAAATTTGTATCCTTAAGTATGGCATATACTATATCACACTGTAACACCATTTTTATACCAGGATTACGGAGTCCAACAACTCCACTTTTTTCGTAGTTTTTCTCCAGTTTAATAATTCTGTCTTTGCTTGTATTTTCTATTTTAGAGACACTTATTACACCTTTTAATTCAGAAAGTAGTATTTTTATATCTTTCATAAATATAGTGTTTTACTTATTTGAATCAACTGCATTACGAATTGCCCGAATATGCTTATCTGTAGTACCGCAGCACCCGCCAATTATATTAACACCAGCTTCTATCCATAAGGGATTCTGATCTGCCATCTCCTTTGGTGTGGCTGGAAATACCGATTCTCCATTAATAAGTTCCGGTAATCCTGCATTTGCCTGGATAATTATTGGTATATTGGGAAGAACAGCTCTTATCTCTTCAATAATCTGTTTCATCCCCTCATATCCTTTACCACAGTTTGCTCCCACAATATCTGCCCCTGCATTTACCGCTGCAACTGCTGCTTCTGCTGGCGATACTCCCATCATGGTTTTGAACTCTCCCTGTACTGTAGGCTCATAAGTAAATGTACTAATAATTTCAAGACTGGTATTCTCTTTTGCAGCTTTAATTGCTGCAACAGCTTCATCCAGAGCACTCATAGTTTCAACGACTATAGCATCTGCTCCGCCAGCTTCAAGAGCAATTACCTGTTCTTTAAAAACGTTATAGAAATCTTCTTCTGTAACATCTCCCATTAGAACCATTTTTCCTGTTGGTCCTACCGAAGCAATAACCCAGTTATCCTCTCCTGCAGCTTTTCTGGAAATTTCAACACCTGCTTTATTCAGTTCAGCTACTCTGTCCCCTAGTCCAAAGTGTTCCAGCTTATATCTGTTACCACCAAAAGTGTTTGTTTCAATTAAATTTGATCCTGCTTTAATGTAGGATGCAGCAACTTCCAGTACAAGTTCAGGATGTTCAGCGTTCCATAGTTCAGGATTGTCGCCGCCTTTTAATCCTCTGGACTGTAGGGCTGTGCCCCATGCTCCGTCTGCTACAAGTATTCTGCCGCTCTTAAGAGCATCTGTAATTTTTTCTCTGTTCATTGTAACTCCCAATTTTTGGATAGTATAGCAAAAATACTCATAATGATCAGTAATCTTTATCAGTTTTTCAAATTACCATGTAAGTCTCGTTATTCCCTTAATATAATCAAAATGGGAATCTCTGCTCAGAATAGGTTCGTTGAATTCTCTGCAAAGAGCTGCAATCCAAATATCATTTTCTGGTATTGGAGTGCCATTATTTTTTAATTCCCATCGTATATCTGCATAATGAGAGGCTGTTTTAGCTCCAATAATCAGTTCCTGGACCGTATTCATAAAGTCTGATAGAAGTGTTGTCAGCACCTCTGATTTTGTAGAGGCCTTTATACCAAATCGATATTCTCCAAGGACAATGACTGGTACATATAAATGATTGGCATTTTCTAAATGTACTTTAATGGTATCATTTTCTTTGAAGATATCTGAAAGGGCGTTCGTGTCTATAATCATTTCCATTCCCTTGGGTCGACTATTTCGAATTCCGATTCAATAATACTGTCCAATTTTTTTAATTCGTCTTTAAGTTTTTTCCCTTTTCCGTAAAACTCCATCCATGGCTTTTGGGGAATGTTAGTTTCTACAGTGCTAAGTTTTTCAGAAATTGCCTGTCTAAAGAGTTCTTTTAAAGATAAGCTGTGTATAGCTGCATAAACTTTTGCCTGTTTAAAGAGATTATCCGGTAGTTCGAAGGTTGTTTTCATATAACCATATTTACAGGAATATGGGTTTATGTCAATACAGAGTTAAATGTTTCACTGATGTTTCAGGTGACTGGAACCTTTTAGTACTAACTATTTTTTTACTGTTGACACAATTATAATAAAATAGTACATTAAGTGTACAGTTAGTTAAGAGTATAATAAGTGATATGTACAAAAAATCAGGAGATAGAGGTATATG
>JAOZPU010000225.1:0-1679 GCA_029932585.1 Spirochaetia bacterium
GTACCGAATACCAAAAGGTAAACGGTCTTGAAAACTGGACATATAACTACGATATTTCCGACTATCCTGATGGCCAATACAATCTTATAATTAAAAGTACAGACAAAGCTGGTAATGTTTCTATTGCTGACCCAATAAATATATTTATAGATTCTGAATCCGACCTCCCTGTAGCCTCCATATCCAGCCCCACTGAAAATATGAGAGTGGGAGGAGACTTTACAATAATAGGTACAGCTACAGATGATGATGGAGTTGATTTTGTTGAAATAAAACTGGATGATGGTTCTTTTGAAAGGGCAGAGGGAAAGGATTTCTGGTCCCTGTTTTTCAGCGTAAAGTTGATCTCCGATGGAGCTCATACAGTAACAGCCAGAGTAACAGATGTAAACGGTGTTCAGGGTAAAGAAGTCTCTACAATGTTTAACCTGGATAAAACAAAACCGGAAATAACAGTAAGTTCGCATAGTAATGGGGAAATACTTTCCGGTAAAATTGTTATAAAGGGAAAAGTTTTTGATGCAAACGGAGTGGAAAACCTGGAGTACAGCCTTGATGGAGAAACTTATACTAATTTAAAACTTTCCGGAAAGAAAGATCATGAAGAAAGAGAATTTACCCTTAAAATAGATACAAGAAAAAGTGAGGGTGGAACTGATTATATCTGGTTTAGAAGCACAGATGGAACAGGATCCCCTGGAAGTACTGTTTTTGTTTACTATTCTGATAATAAAAAACCGGAAATAGTTATTTCATCTCCAGTAGAAGATGAAATTTTAAATGGATTTGTAACCGTATCCGGAACTGTTCATGATGAAGTTGGTCTTTCTGGTTTTTCTTATATGTTTAATAAAGAGGAAGTTCAAATTCCCCTTATCCCGGGCAACCCTTACTGGAGCCAGACATTTGATTTTAGCGGAATGAAATCCGGGCTTATAACTTTTACCGCTGTTGATCTATCCGGTAATACAGAAAGCTATAAATTAAAATTAACAATGGATAACAATGCAGATATGCCTCTGCTGGGATTAATTGATTCTGATGATAAAAATATAATAGAAAATGTTTACCCTTTAGATGCTTATCTAAAAGGAATAGCATCTGACGATGATGGTGTTAAACAGGTGGAATTCTCTATTGATAAATCAGAATACAGTTCAATTGAAACTAATGGTCCTTTTTTAATACCAATAAAAGATCTTGAGCCTGGTAAACATACAATTGAATTATTTGCTGTGGATATGTTTGATTTAAAAGGGAAAAGTGAAAAATTTACATTTAATATTGTAAATACCTCTCCTGAGATATCAATAGATACATACTCTGCAGACAAAATATCAGATGAACCATTTTTTGATGGTGTTGTTTTTATGCAGGGCAAAATTGCAAAAATTGGAGGCTTTGTTTCTGGTGGTGAGGGTGTTATATCGGCTTTCTATACAATTGGAAACAGGGATAAAGAGATTCTAAAAGTAAGTAAAGGAAATTTTTCAATAGTACTCCCTAAAGATCTTGAAGAGGGTGGGTATGATTTAAAAATTACAGTCACTGATATATTGGAACGCAAGTCTAATTTTAATACCCGTGTCTATTTTTCACCAGGACCTGCAAAAGGGGAAGAGTACAAACCTTTTCAGGATGAAAAAAAAGATGGTATTTTTATTGAAGATTCAAGATTA
>JAOZPU010000225.1:1779-4038 GCA_029932585.1 Spirochaetia bacterium
TGAATTTACAAATATTTCTATATTAGAAGATAACGAATTTTCCTATAATATTGATTTATCCCAGGAAGAGATAGATTCAGAAAATTTCATCTTTAAGCTTAGTGACAGAGCTGGAAATATTACTGAATTTAAACCGGATTTTAGGGTTGATCGTGAAGCAGACAGACCTGTCGTTTCTATTGAAATACCAGCAGGCAATACAACTATTCGTGATGATTTTGAAATTACTGGTTTGGTTTTTGATGATGATGAGGTTGGTACGGTATTCTATTCAATGGATGATGGAGAGTTTTTTGAACTTGAAGGAGATAAATACTTCAATATTCCCTATTCTTTAGAGAATTTAAATGATGGAGAACATACTGTTACAGTAAGAGCCAGTGACTCTGGTGGATTTATGAGTGAAGATGTAAGGGTTTCATTCATTGTATCAAAAGCAGAACCTGTTAGTTTGTTAATTTCTCCTACTATTGAAGTCTATACAAAAAATGATACTACATTGGAAGGTCAGACTTATGATGAGAATGGCATAGATTCTGTTTTTATTTCTTATGATAATGGAATTACCTATAATAAGGCAATTTTGGAGAAAGTGGAGCTGATTAAAAAGTCAGATGTAGAAGATGAAGATAATAAAGATACAGTTCCTGAAGCTGCTAATTCTGATATTGCTGTTGAAGAAGAACCAGTTATCCAGACTCCAACTACAGTAAACTGGAGTTATAATTTTAATACCAGACTGCCGGGAGATGGTACTCATTCAATATTAATTAAAGCCGTTGACAGTGCAGGAACAGTTGGAATAGCATCAACTATTTTAAATATAGATAATACATTCCCAGAGATTAAACTGGATTATCCTGGTGAAAGTGAATATCTTGCTGGCACTCTGATAATTGATGGTAAGGTCTATGATGGTACAAAAATTAAATCTGTGCAGGCAGAATTAAAGTCTCTTAGTGGTGAAGGTGAAACAGTAGTAAAAGATATATTAACAGATGATGTATTTAGGGACATAATTGATTTAGAAGAATATGTTCCTGGTTGGTATAATCTTACTGTAACAGTAACAGATTTTGCAGATAACAGTATAAGTGAAACTCGAAATTTTAATATTACACTTTTGGAAGAGCAGGAATCAGTAAATATATATTTCCCTGAAGAAGGTAAAGAGCTTTTTGGATCATTTGTTGTTGAAGGGCAATTAAAATCTTTGGACGAGGTTAAAAAAGCTGTATTGAAAGTAAATGGACAAACTTTACAGACCACAGATATAGATAACAATGGGTTGTTTAGTTTTTCACTTAATAAAGACGATTTAAATGATGGGCTTCACTCTTTTTCAGTTGAAACTGATGACGGCAGTATTGTGTCTGATCTAAGAAATATTTCATATAGTTCTACAGGACCATGGTTAAAAATAGATAATTTAATAAGTGGGCAGTATGTCTCCGGACGACCGATGATAACAGGTATTGCCGGATATGATGGTCCTGAGGTTGATGATAAAACTAAAGGAGTTAAAAAAGTTGAAATTAGTCTTGATAATGGAAGAAGCTTTTTATCAGCAAAAGGACGGGAAACATGGGAATTCCGTCTTGAAACCTATGATATGGCCGAAGGGGAAAATCAATTAATTATTAGATCATTCCTTGAAGATGGACAATCATGTGTTACTAAACTTTTTGTAAATGTCGATGAAACAGCACCGGAAATAGATCTTTTTGTTCCCGAGGAGAATAAGAAATTTAATGGCTCCGTAGCTCTGGTAGGTACTGCAGGAGATACTAATGGACTGGAAAGTGTAGAAGTTCTAATAAGAGAAGGGCGGAAAGAGAAGTATCAGGTACCCTCTTTTGTTCAGGGACTGTATGTTGATCTGCATGCTCTTGGAGCAACTTATGGAGAGGTTGGAGTTGGTTTAAGCTTCTTTGATGACGTTGTTAAACTACAGGCTCAGGTTGGAATGGCTCCTCCAGGAAGATTTAACGGACTTGTTGTTGGTGGAAAGTTACTTGCAAGTATTATAGATCTTCCTTTTAGTTATTTCTTTGGTTATGATTGGGATTTCTTTTCTATGTCAGTTGCTGTTGGTGCGAATTTTAATTATTTTACTATGTCAGAAGACTCTATTGAATTTACAGATCAGGGGGTGGTCCTTGGATCTGTACTGGCTCAATTTGAATTCGCTAAATTCAGTTTTGAAGATATGAAAATGTTTAATAATTATTCTTTATATGCAGAAGCTGCCCTATGGTT
>JAOZPU010000226.1 GCA_029932585.1 Spirochaetia bacterium
TTGTATCATTGATATTTACTTTATTTGTAATTTTTACACCTGTAAAAATTTTTACTCTTACAATATTCTTCTATCAGTTTCTGGCTGTAATAGGTGGAATATATCTTATATATATGCATGTTATTACCATTCTTAGAAAGAGGGATAATGCTTCTATTTTATTATTTGGGTTTCTATTTCTATTTATCATGATGATAAATGATTTTCTTTTTTTGTATGGGAAAATTAATACTGGAGAGTTTTTTCCTATAGGATTGTTCATTTTTATTATTATTCAGGCATTTGCCCTAGCAGGCAAGTTTATGAAGTCTTTTGCTAATGTCGAACTATTATCCGAAGAAGTTATTTTTGCAGAGAAAAAATACAGAAGTATTTTTGAAAACTCTACAGAGGGTATATATCAGTCTTCTGTTGAGGGTAGGTTTATAATAGTAAATCCTGCTTTGGCAGAGATGTTGGGTTATGATTCTCCAGAGGAATTAGTTGGGAAATGTAAAATTGAAAATTGGTATGTAGACAGCACTGAAAGAGAAAAGCTTATGGGTACTCTAATTTTCAATGGATCAATTAGCGATATTAAAACCAAAGTATATATGAAGGACAGAAGAATAATAAATATTAGTGAAAGCGCTCATGTAGTAAAGGATAGTTCCGGGCAAATAAAATATTTTGAAGGGAATATAGTTGATATAACGGAATCTCAGCAGATTGATAGGCTTCGGCTGGAAAGGGAAATGGCTCAGGCAGCAAATAGAGGGAAAAGTGAGTTTCTGGCTAATATGAGTCATGAAATTCGGACACCTATGAATGCAATTATTGGTTTTACCGATATACTTCTGGACACAGAATCTAATTCGAAAAGAAAAGAACAACTTGGAATTATAAAAAATTCCGGTCAGACCTTACTTGAACTTATAAATGATATTCTTGATTTTTCAAAAATTGAAGCAGGAAAACTTGATATTAAAGAAGATGCTTTTAGTCTTATGGAAGTAATTAATAATACAAAAGACCTGTTTATAAAAAAAGCTGAGAGCAAAAATCTTCAATTAATAGTCGATTTTATTACTCCAATTCCAAAACTTATATATGGGGATAAATATAGATTAGTACAAATTCTAAATAATATAATTGGAAATGCTTTAAAATTTACAGAAAAGGGCAGTATCAATATTATTTGTAATTATATGTATGGTAAAGTATCTATAAATATTAGAGATACTGGTATTGGAATAGCTCCTGAAAAGCAGGAAACAGTTTTTAACTCATTCAGTCAGGCAGATATGTCCACAGAGAGGGAATATGGCGGAACAGGCCTTGGACTTGCAATTTCTAAAAAACTTGTAGAACTTCTGGGAGGACAAATTTCTCTGGAGAGTACATTGGGGGAAGGCACATCATTTACCATTGAAATACCTTTCGGGGTTGTGGAAGATGAATCTGTATTAAATAACTCCAAAGCGGAATCGGAAATAGGATTAATCAAACCTTCCAATTCAGAATTTAAAAAGCTGCGAATACTCCTTGCAGAGGATAATAAAATAAATCAAACACTGGTAAGTGTATTGCTTAATGAGATGGATTTGCATTGTGATATTGCTGAAAATGGAAAGGAAGCACTGGAAAGATTGGAAATAGCTCCATACGATCTTCTCCTTTTAGATATGCAAATGCCGGTAATGGATGGTCTTGAGACAATAAAACATATACGAATGGATAAGAAACATAAAAATATTTATGTTATTGCCCTAACTGCAAACGCTATGGCTGGAGATGAAGAGAAATATATTGATGCAGGTTGTAATGATTATATTTCCAAACCAATAGATAGAGAATTGTTTAAAGGAAAGATTAAAAAAATTATGAATTTAGAGTAATATGCTACTGACATGATTTTGTTTATCATTTATGTTCTATCGAGATGTGGAGGCAGTAATAACAATGGAAAAAGATTTTAATACGTCCTATGGGACATTTACTTTAGAAAGGGATTCTGATGAAGATAAGAATCTTAGAGCCTGGGATGCTTCAGATATATATGCTCTGGAAACTTTTAAATCGGATATTGAATCTACTTTAAATAAAGAGAATCTAAATATAACTATAATTAACGATAGTTTTGGTGCTTTAACCTGTGCCCTGGCAAAACACAAAATTGAATGTGTCTCTGATTCTTTTTCAACACACTCTGTGATTAAAAGTAACCTGGGTTTGAATATACTCTCCAGGGATAATATAGCTTTTACTTCTTCCTCTTCTGACATTGAAAGTACTCCTGATGTTTTATTTTTAAAAATACCTAAGAGTAACAACTATCTGGAATACCTGTTACAAAAAATCAGCAGATTGATTGGTTCCGGAGTACCTGTCATAGGCTTTGGAATGACTCGTAATATACATTCATCGACAGTTGAACTATTTGAGCATTATCTGGGAGAGGTTCATACTAGTCTTGCCAAAAAGAAGGCTCGTCTTGTTTTTGGTTCAACAAAGGGTTCTGTAAAAAATATAGTTGAATATCCTGTAAAATATTCTGTTCCACAATTTAATATGGATTTAGTAAATAATGCAAATGGATTTTCCTTTGGAAAGATAGATTTTGGAACACTGTTTTTTCTTGACCATTTTCCACGTTTTAAGAACCAGCCTGAAAAGGTTATCGATCTGGGATGTGGTGACGGAAGTCTTGCGCTTCTTGCAGCAGAAAAATGGCCGGAATCGCCCATTATATGTGTAGATAATTCATATTTAGCAGTGGATTCTGCCAAAGAGAACTTTAAAATTAATGGGTATGAAGGTAGATCTGAGTTTAAAGTAACTGATTGTCTTACTGGAATTGATGCAAAAAGTGCAGATCTTATTCTATGTAATCCTCCCTTTCATGAATATCATGCTGTTTCAATGGGAGTAGCTGGTAGAATGTTTAAAGATGCTTACAGGGTTCTTAAATCCGGGGGTAGTCTATTTATTGTAAAAAATAAACATTTAGGATACCAAAGTTATCTTAAAACACTTTTTGGTGAATGCAAGACTATTGCCGGCAATAAGAAGTACGAAATACTAAAGGCTGTAAAAGTTATATAATTTTATTTTTTTCTTATTTTAACCTTAAAAAATATTAAACCTGGTGTATGTTTTAATGTACCAGGAGGCAGTTTGTGGAAAATGATCTTGAGCTGGAAGGTTTGCTGTTTGAAGACGAAGAAAATAAAAATATATTAACCGATCAGGATACTTCAGATGTCGATAAGACGATTACTGAGCGGTGGTCTTGCTGGGTAAATATTATAAATAGATAAAAAAGTTATTTGTGCCGTATTTATTCTATATTTCATAGAAATTTTCCTCAAAAAAAATCTATTCTCTTTTTCTATTCACTTAATATCTCCTTTTACAACTTAATCATAATAAATGTTTTAAAATTCAATCTTTTTGTTACAACATTTTGATCTAGTTAAAATGTTGTAACAAAAACCTGTTTATTCCTAATATAAATTAATAAATCACATATTATAAGGATAATGAGAAGTTTGTTGTGAAATTAATTGTTTGTAGTAATAAGGATCTAAATAGAATAAGAAGTATATAAAAAATTATATTATATTGCCATTAAAACTTGACCTTTATAACAACAATGCATATTATCAGATTTAATAAATTGATTGGATTTTACTAAATTTTGTTAATAAATATTGGAGGACAAATGAAAAATTTGTTTATTTCAGTGTTGCTGTTTCTTGGAATATGGCTGCTGCTGAATGCTTCTCTATCCCCTGTAGTTATAGTTTCAGGATTGATAGTTGCAGTAATAATTGCTGTATTCTTTTCAGTCAAACACCCTGTGTTCGGGGATGTCAAACTAAGCCCCCGGGCAATGGTCTATTTTGTTATCTACATTTTTGTTTTTGCAATGGAACTAATCAAGGCTAATTTCGATGTTGCAAGACGGGTAGTTTCCCCTTCATTGCCAATTAACCCCGGAATAGTGGAAGTAAAAACAAAGCTCAAGT
>JAOZPU010000227.1 GCA_029932585.1 Spirochaetia bacterium
TAAAACATAAGCTGCTAATCTCAAACATGCCGATACTTGATTACCTTTACATCTACCATAGTAACAAAACCCTCGGTCACATGTTCATCAATATACGGCATTATTTTCTGTATATTTTCCTCAGAATCCACAATCTCGATAATAACCGGAAGGTCATTGGATAGCGCCAAAACCCGGGAACTATGCATCCTGCTGTCTGCTCCAAAACCAAGAATACCATGCAGAACAGTAGCACCTGCAAGATTTAGCTCCCTGGCTTTAATAACTATCTGTTCATAAAGGGGTTTTCCTTTAATATGATCTTTCTCACCTAAATAGATCCTTAAAATGACATCCCTTTCTGATATTTTCACAATACCCTCCAGTGAACATATATTCTGCAATAAACCCTTTAAGCATCTGTCAATTATAACACAGGCTTTTGGGATGTACAGAGTGATATGGGTAATTAATAGTTATCAGACCCCTTGATTTTGAATCAAACGAAAAATAAGAATACCCGCCAGAACCGCAGCAAGAGATATAAAATTATTAAGAAGAATATTTAAAGTACCAATTTTATATTCCCCACCCAAAAATAAATTTACAGATTCCAGTGAATAGGTTGAAAAGGTAGTAAAAGCCCCAAGAAAGCCTATTGTAATCATTGATTTATAATGTACAGGAAGAATAAGATCGTTAAAATAAGAAAAAAGGAACCCAATTAAGCCGGCTCCAAGAGTATTTACTACAAGAGTACCATAGGGGAAAATGCTGAAAGAGAGCATGTTAACTCCCTTGGAAACCAGATACCTGGAAACAGCCCCGACACTTCCACCTATGGCAATAAAAACTAACTCCCTCATTTAGAAATCTAAAAGCTCAACATCAAATATTAAAAAACTATCTGGAGGAATAACTCCAGGATAACCCTTTTTACCATATCCAAGTTCAGGAGGAATTATAAGAGTTCTTTTTTCACCTTTTTTCATAGTCTGAAGAGCCTCATTCCAACCCTCAATTACCTGACCAATAGCAAACTCTGCAGGTTCACCTCTCTTAATTGAACTATCAAACTCCTTACCATCTAAAAGCGTTCCTGCATAATGTACAGTTACTTTAGTTCCCATACCCGGACTTGAATCCCCGGAACCTTCGTTTACAACCACATAACGTAAACCACTTTTTGTCTCCACAGCATCAGGATACCTGTTTTTAATTTCTGTAAGTACACCCGCAGCCTCTTTTTTTGCTTTAGCAGCTTCTTCAGCTCCGGAATTTTCAACCATCTCTTCAAATCCAGCCTTTGTTACAACAAAAGCCTCCGCTCCTGCACCCTTTCGTAAGACCTTAACAGATTCAATCCTGTCACCCTGCTTAATAGAGTTAACAATATCCATATTTCCCACAATTTTTCCAAAAACTGTATGTTTATCATTTAACCATGGAGTTTCCACATGAGTAATAAAAAATTGGCTTCCATTGGTTGCAGGACCACTATTAGCCATAGAAAGTACACCAGGAGCATCATGTCTAAGGGAAGAATCAAATTCATCCGGAAAACTATACCCGGGACCGCCTGTACCTGTTCCAAGAGGGCACCCACCCTGAATCATAAAATTATCCAAAACCCTATGAAAATTCAAACCATCATAAAAGGGTTCATCTTCCTCTTCTCTGTTAAGAGATCCTTCAATAAGACCTACAAAATTAGAAACTGTCATAGGTACTTTTTCATATTCAAGATTTAATACCATTTCACCTTTATTAGTTGTAATCTCAGCATAAAGCCCATCATCAAGCTCTGATATATCCATAATTCCTCCGAATTTCATTATTTTTCAAAAAAAATATCATAGCTGCTAATAAATAACAATATAGTAGATAGATGGTTCATAACAAAAACTCTATAGAGATATTGGTATTTTCTTACATATTATAGATAATTGACTTATTCATCAACCAACAAGTCATAAATTCTTTCAAGATCATCCAAAGAGTAGTAATCTATTTCAATTTTCCCCTTTTTCAAACCTCCCTTCACAGTAACCTTAGTACCAAGCACATCCAAAAATTTCTGTTCAATTCTTCTAATTTCAGGATCCTTTACAGCCTCTGCTTTTTTATCCGCCGGTGGCGCTTTTCTAATTCCATTGTTCAAATCATTTGCCTGTTTCTCTGATTCACGTACAGAATAACCATTAGATAAAATTCTGGAAAAAAGAATTCTCATATCTGAAGGATTAAGAACAGATAAAATAGTTCGTGCATGTCCTGCAGATATTTCACCTTTTATTAGAGATTCCTGAATATCTTCAGGCAGCTTAAGAAGCCGTAAGCTGTTGGCAATTGTGGATCTTTTTTTACCGACTTTCTGTGCAACAGCTTCCTGGCTAAGATCAAGAGTATTCATCAATGATAAATAAGCTTTTGCCTCTTCAATGGAGTTAAGATCCTCCCTCTGAATATTCTCTATAATAGCAATCTCTAATTTTTGTTCCCGGGTATATTTTCTTACAAGCCCTGGAATTGTATCCAGCCCAGCCAGACGGGACGCTCTAAAACGTCTTTCTCCTGCAATAATTATAAATCTGTCACCACTTTCTTCCAAAATTATGGGCTGAATAACACCCTGCTCTTTAATTGAATCTGAAAGTTCCTTAAGAGACTCTTCATCGAAAGATTTTCGTGGCTGATCAGGGTTAGGAATAATAAGTTTAATTTGAACTTCATTAACACCCTCATCGAAAGATGATTCAGACTCATTGTCATATTGTTGAATAAGGGAATCCAGCCCTTTTCCTAAAGCTCTTTTAGACACGATCCAATACCTCTCTTGCAAGTTTTTTATAACTCTTAGCACCAATGCAGGTTACGTCATACTGATTTATAGGCACAGAATGAGATGGAGCTTCAGATAATTTTACATTTCTTGGAATAACAGTCTTAAAAACTTTCTCTTTAAAATACCCTGTAACTTCCTGAACAACCTCATTTGCTAAACGGGTTCTTGAATCATACATAGTAAAAATTATTCCACCTAACTTCAAAGAGGGGTTTGAACCTTTCTGAACCTGTTTTACTGTAGTAAGAAGCATACTCAAACCTTCTAAGGCAAAATATTCACACTGCATAGGAATATAAACCTGCTCTGCTGCTGTAAGACCATTTAGAGTCAATAAACCAAGAGAAGGAGGACAATCAATTAATACATAGTCCCAGTTTCCTATTACTTCTAAAATTGCATTTTTAAGAAAAAATTCTCTTCTATTTGCATCAATCAACTCAATATTAGCACCTGCAAGATTAACATTCGAGGACACAATATTCAAATTTCGAACAGTTGTTTCCTGAATAGCCTCTTTCATAGCTATTTTACCTGTAATAACCTCATAAATACCAGGTTTATCTTTATCGGAGCCTACACTGCTTGACATATTACCCTGAGGATCAAAATCTATTAAAAGAACTTTTTTACCCTCATCTGCAATAAAAGCCCCAACGTTAACAGCTGTAGTAGTCTTTCCTACTCCGCCTTTTTGATTAGCAAATACAATTATTTTCCCATTCATAAGAGGGATTATATATTAGTTTCAGACTTTACTGTAACCCCTTTGCGCATTAACCTTTTTACTCTTGACCATACCTTACTATTTTAGTATTTTACTTTTAAGGAAATTAAATTCCCCTCTTTTTTAATCTTTACAGGAGAAATATATGATAGATAAAATTAAACAGGCCCTTGATGATATTAGACCATCCCTACAGGCTGATGGTGGTGATATTGAATTTGTTGATTTTAATGAAGATGGAGTTGTAGAAGTAAGACTTACAGGTGCCTGTTTTGGTTGCCCCATGTCACAAATAACACTTAAACAGGGTGTAGAAAAATATCTGAAAGATACCCTTCCAGAAGTTACATCAGTAGAAGCTGTATAAAAACTTATTGACAATGGAAAGAGCCCTCAACTTTGAGGGCTTTTTTATACTAAAAATATGCTTTCCATGCTGAATAAAAAATCTAATC
>JAOZPU010000228.1 GCA_029932585.1 Spirochaetia bacterium
GTAAGAGGTAATCTTGCTGCATGGATGTTAATTGGTTTTGGTTTATTATATGCAGTTTGGGGGCTTCATCAGATTTTTGTAAAAAAACAACATGTTCATGAACATATTCACGAGGATGGAAAAACCCATTCTCATACTCATAACCATACTATAAATCATGCTCATGTTCATAATGTAAAAGGAAAAACTATGACACCCTGGGTATTGTTCCTTATTTTTGTATTTGGTCCCTGTGAACCATTAATACCAATTTTAATGTATCCTGCTGCTAAAAATAGTATTTTAGGAGTTGTCCTGGTTGTTGCAGTGTTTGGAATAGTTACTATAGGAACAATGACAACAGTTGTAATGAGCTCTCTATGGGGGTTAAAACATATATCATTCAAACCCCTTGAGCGATTTTCTCATGTTATTGCTGGATTTACTATATTTTCCAGTGGAATGGTTATTCAGTTTCTGGGATTATAATTTAAAATAGCATATCGCAAATACCTAAAAACAAGCAAAATTTATAGGCATCGCAAAAGCCTGTCGATTGATATATCTTGACTTCTCCTCAATATGGTATATATTTATTAATATAGACTATTATGGTTTAAAGGAGGGAATTGTGGATACTGCCAAACTCTTTATTAACGGCCGCAGTCAGGCAATCCGTTTGCCAAAGGCTTACAGACTTGAAGGGAATGAGGTTTATATTAAAAAAACAACAGAAGGTGTACTTTTAATACCCAAAGATGATTCTATCTGGGAGGTATGGGAAAAGAATTTAGGCAAGTATAATGAGCCATTTATGACAGAGCGGAATCAGCCGGAACTACAGCAGAAAAGAGAAGAAATTTATGAAATTTCTGATTGATACCAATATTTGTATATATATTATGAATGAGCGTCCACCTGAGGTTATTAATAAGTTTAAAAGATTGGATCCCGGGATGATTGGTATTTCTTCAATTACAGTTTCTGAACTTCAATATGGTATTTCAAAAAGTAAGTACAAAAAACAAAACTTAAAGCGTCTGGAAGAATTTCTTGTTCCCTTTGACATCCTTCCTTATGATGAAATGGCGTCGAAGTTCTATGGTGATATACGTTTAAACCTTGAAGCACGGGGGCTAATTATTGGACCTCTGGATTTGTTAATTGCAGCCCATGCACTTAGTAGAGATTTGATTTTGGTTACAAATAATAAAAAAGAGTTTAAACGTATTAAGTCTTTAAAAATTGATAACTGGATATAATAAAGTATTACCAGAACATTTTGAATGACAAATTTCACCTTGACCATATTTACAACTTAGTTTATGTTACTATTACAGTAGTAACAAGATTTATGGTTAATGGAAAATCTTATACGGGTATATATTTTTTTAATTTGCACAAAGTTATTTATATGTGTTTAATAACACCTAAGGAGCGAGAGATGTCTGGAACCAATTTACTTTCAATTACATCAGAAATAGGAAAACTAAGATCAGTTCTTCTTCATCGCCCAGGAAAGGAGTTGGAAAGGTTAACTCCTGCTTATCTGGAAGAGATGCTTTTTGATGATATACCCTGGTTAAAACAAATTAGTTTAGAACATGATGAATTTGCAGCTGTTCTTAAGAATCATGATTGTGAAGTTCTCTATTACTCAGATCTGCTTGCAGATATCTTAGGTGATAATAATATTAAATCTGAAGTTATTAATGATGTAATTTCTTTCTCTCATATTCAAAATCTCAATCTTGTAAGTGAAATTGAAGAATATCTTAGTCTAAAAAATAGTAAAGAACTTTCAGAAATTATTATTTCTGGCCTGGCAATATCAGATCTTCCTGGTAAATCAGGAAGAAGCAGGCTGTCCGACTTTATAAATGAAGCATTTCCATTTTATATAAGCCCCCTAATAAATCTCTATTTTACAAGGGATCCGGGAGCTGTTATTGGTGACAGGATGTCTATAAGTTCTATGAAGACAGAAGCCCGTAGAAGAGAGTCACTTATTCTTCACCACATTAATAAGTTTCATCCCCGATTTGCGGACGATTCTAAAACTCCATGGAATTCACATGCAAATCCGAATAGTATTGAGGGTGGAGATGTTCTTGTTTTAAGTCCGGAGACTATTGCTATAGGGTGTAGTGTAAGAACAAGTACCAGTGCCATTGAAGAAGTTGCAGAAAGGCTGTTTATGGAGGACAGTTCTGTAAAAGAAGTTCTTGTTATTCAAATTCCATTTACCCGGGCATATATGCATCTTGATACAGTATTAACTATGGTAGATTATGATAAGTTTACAATTTTCCCTGGTATAGAGAACAGTGTTAAGGTTTTTAGTATAACACCTGGTTCTAAGTCAGGTTTAAATATTAAACCTGTTGATAGTTTGTTATCTGCATTGAAATTATCTTTGAAGCTCCCATCGGTAAAACTTATTCCCAGTGGTGGAGGCGATATTATTACTGCAGCCAGAGAACAATGGAATGATTCTACAAATACCCTGGCTATAGCTCCAGGGGTTGTTGTAACCTATGATCGAAATACTGTTTCCAATAATACTCTTCGAAGTAATGGAATAGAAGTTGTAGAGATAGGAGGCTCCGAGCTTGTAAGGGGCCGGGGTGGCCCAAGATGTATGAGTATGCCTTTGAATAGAGATTCCCTCTAATATAGTAGAAGGGATTTTATATAAATAAAACTGCTGTCTGACAGATATTGCTTTTAGCAATCAAGTATGGATGGCCCGGGAGAGGAAGTTATGCCTGTAAACCTGAAAGGAAGAAGTTTTCTTACACTAAAGGATTTTAGTACAGAAGAATTCAGTTATCTGCTGGATCTTTCTATGGATCTTAAGAAAAAAAAGAGATCAGGAGTAAGAGGAGATCTGCTGGATAGAAAAAATATAGTTCTATTGTTTGAAAAAGCATCAACAAGAACCAGGTGTGCTTTTGAGTCTGCTGTTTATGATGAGGGTGGATCTATTACTTTTCTAACCAATAGTCAGATGGGTAAAAAAGAGTCTATTGAAGATACTGCGAAGGTCCTGGGACGATACTATGATGGTATTGAGTTTCGAGGGTTTAAGCATGAAACTGTTGAATCTTTGGCAAAATATGCCGGTGTTCCAGTTTGGAATGGTTTAACAGATCTTTATCATCCCACACAAATTCTTGCAGATTTTTTAACAATTAAAGAGCATGTTTCAAAACCATTAAACAAAGTTAATTTTGTGTTTGTAGGGGACGCCAGAAGTAATATGGGTAACTCTCTTATGATAGGTGCTGCTAAAATGGGAATGCATTTTGTTGGTGTTGCTCCTAAAGAATTGTTTCCATCTGATAAGCTGATTACAGAGATGAAAGAAGTTGCAAAACTGACAGGTGCTGTTATTGAATTTACTGAAAGTATAGATAAAGGTGTAAAAGACGCTGATGTAATTTATACGGATGTATGGGTTTCTATGGGTGAAGAAGATAAGTATGAAGAAAGAATAAATTTATTAAAACCTTATCGTGTAAATAAAGAACTTATGAATAAAACAGGTAATTCAGATGCTATTTTTATGCATTGCCTTCCGGCTTTTCATGATCTTAATACCAGTGTGGGTCAGGAGATGCATGAGAAATTCGGAATTACAGAAATGGAAGTTACAGATGAAGTTTTTAGAAGTCCACAGTCAGTTGTTTTTGATGAAGCTGAGAACAGGATGCATACTATAAAAGCTATTATGGTTGCTACAATGGGGAACCTTTAGGGTCGAAAATACTTAGAGTTTTTCTGCCTTTTTTATAAGAGATTATCTTTTAGGAGATAATCTCTTTTTTAGTTAGTGCTAAAACAGATATTTCGCTTCTGCCAAATAAACCAATATTGGTTTATTGAAAGATTATACATATTACAAGTATAACTTGAAATATGTATAAAAATATAATATTATCTGGTTATGATCAAGCGAAATATGTCAGAAACTATTCTCAAGGAATCTAAAGAACTGCCGGTTGTAACTATTATCGGAC
>JAOZPU010000229.1 GCA_029932585.1 Spirochaetia bacterium
GCACCTCTAATAAAAGATAAACCACCAACATAACAGGCACGTTTAATTTTTTCTCCTGTATTATTGGGAATATGAAGTTCAGTTATTGATGGATAATTATTTATAACAGTTATCCCTGGGTTTATCCGCTCAAAACGCTTACCAATAGTATCTGTTGCCGTAACTATCCTGTTTGCCCATTTAACACTTAAATTCTCAATTATTTCCAATATTACTGACAATATTCGTGCTGTTGATTTTTTTATATAGGGCTTTGACAACAATTGCCGGGGCATATCCTCATGGGCATCATAAATTACCTTTTTCCCATGCATCCTCAGGAACAGACAATATGGAGCCAGCTCCGGATCATGAAGATGGCAAACTAGAGCCTCTGATTTTACTGCTGCTCGGTATACTCGCCATGAGGAAAAAATCATCCGCAGCAGACGATTTGATATTTTTCTACCTGTATCAATTATACTGATATTTTTGGAGATCTCATTCCCAGCCCCATCGGAAACAATAAAGCTAACCTGATATCCAGCATATGCAAGACTTCCACACATCTTATGAAAAATACGAACATCATCCCTTCTATGAACACTGGATAGATGAGCAACTGATAAAGGTTTATAACGTTGATTTTTCAGAGTTTAAAGACCTTTGCATCTTCAATATGAACACGTTTAACAGCATTACGGGTATCTACAACAAGTTTAGCCTTATCAACTATGTAATCAACATCAAAAACTGAATGATTAGTGGTAAATACAACACAGTCTGCTGATGAAATTACCTCATCTGTAAGTTCAACACCTGTATAGCTGTTACCATGATCATCCTTAACTTCAGGAATATATGGGTCATGATAACTGACAACACCACCTTTACGTGCAACTTCCTCCATTAGAAGAAGAGCAGGACTTTCACGGGAATCATCTATATTCGGTTTATATGCAACACCCATAAAAAGAATTTTTGATCCCTTAATTGGTTTTTCATGTCGATTAAGAGCAAATGCAACTTTACTCATCATTCTATGGGGCATAATATTATTAATTCTACCCGCAGAATCGATCATGGAAAGATCAAAATTCATACCCTTGGCGATATACTCCAAATAGAAGGGATCCAGAGGAATACAGTGACCTCCAATTCCAGGCCCCGGATAAAAAGCCTGAAAACCAAAAGGTTTTGTGGCTGCAGCTTCTATAACTTCCCATATATTGATATCCATTTTCCCTGCTAAAAGAGCAAGTTCATTTATAAGACTAATATTTACAAGACGATATGTATTTTCCAGAATTTTAACCATCTCTGCAGCTCTTGGGGAACTTACAGGATGAAGATTCTCAATAGCCAGACCATAAATTGCCATAGAAACATCCAATGCTTCTTTTCCTATTGCTCCCAATACCTTTGGAGTATTTGCTGTTTTAAAACTAAGATTACCAGGATCGACCCTTTCAGGACTGTAGCACATCCAGAAATCCTCTCCCTCTTTTAAACCGGACTCCTTTTCCAATATAGGTTTCATAAGTTCTTCAGTTGTTGTAGGGTAGGTTGTACTTTCCAGACTTATTAAAGTACCGGAACTCATGTTTTTACCTATATCGGTACAGGAACCCTCAATATAGCTCATATCCGGCTTTTTAAAGCGATCAAGGGGTGTAGGAACACATATAAATACAGCATCACACTCTTTAATTTTACTTAAGTTGGTACTGGCTTTCAGAGTTTTATTACCAATTACCTCTGTAAGATCCTCATCTTTAACATCTCCAATATAGTTCTCAGCTCTGTTTACCTGTGCAGCCCGGGATTCACTTTTCTCAAATCCAATTACAGAGACACCTTTTTTAGCAAAGGTAACTGCAAGGGGAAGACCTACATATCCCAGCCCAATTACACCTACAATTAAAGTTTTTTCATTTACTCGTTCCATTACTCTTTCAAAATTGTTCATTCTTTTTCTAAACCTTTATTTTCTAAAATTTTATATTTTAAACCACAAGAGGGACATTCTGTTTCCTCATGCATCATTGTTCCACATTCACATATCCAACCCCTATGTTTTGCTGGAGCTCCAAAAACAACAGAGAAAGGAAGGACATCTCTGGTGACAGTGCTTCCGGCACCAACAAAGCAGTATTCGCCTAATGTTACACCACAGACAATAGTTGCATTGGCGCCAATACTGGCTCCTTTTTTTACAGTTGTCTTTAGATATTCATCTTTACGCTCTACAAATGCTCTGGGGTTAATAACATTTGTAAAAACACAGGAGGGCCCGCAGAAAACATCGTCTTCTATTATAACATCATCATAGATAGATACATTATTCTGGACCTTTACTCCATCCCCCAGAACAGCCCGGCTGCCAATATTTACATTCTGACCAATGGAACATTTTTTACCAACAATTGCCCCGGACATAATATGGCTGAAATGCCAAACCTTTGTTCCTTCACCAATTTCCGCTCCATTATCTACATAACTCGATTCATGTACAAAAAAATTACTCATTAAGTGCCTCTATAATTGTTTTTGAGATAAAATCTATCTCTTCATCTCTAAGAAAGGAATGCATCGGAAGACTCATTACCTGCTCTGAAAGCATATCAGATACAGGGAAACTTCCATTTTGTTCAATATAGGAAAATGCTTCCTGCCTTGGCAGAGGCATGGGATAATGAATTGCACTGGGAATATTTTTCTCAGTCAGCTTTTCTCTAAGGAAATCTCTTCTATCTGACTGAATGGTATACTGTGCCCAGGTTGAGCGATTATAAGATAATACATTTGGAGTTTTAACTACTCCTTTTAATCGATCCGTATACTTTGCAGCAACTCTATTACGCAATTCTATTTCATTTTCAAAATGTTTTAATTTTGTACTTACAACTGCTGCCTGAATAGTATCTATCCTTCCATTAATACCTATTTTACTATGATAATATCTTTTAGCCTGCCCATGATTTGCGAAAAGTTTTACCTTCTCTGCAAGTTCAGTATTATTTGTAAATACAGCTCCTCCATCTCCATAACAGCCAAGCGGCTTTGCAGGAAAAAATGAAGTAGTAGCCATAGTAGATAAATTACACGATTTTTTATCTCTGTAATCAGCTCCAAAAGACTGAGCTGCATCTTCAATTACCCATAAATTATGTTCATCTGCTATTTTATTTATTTCATTCATAGGCGGGCACTGACCATATATGGAAACTGGAATTACACCAACTGTCTTTGATGTAATTTTCTTTTTTATCCCGACCGGATCCATATTAAAAGTAACAGGATCGACATCTACAAAAACCGGAACGGCTTTATAGAAACTAACCATACTTCCAGTGGCAATAAACGTAAATGCAGGAACAATTATCTCATCTCCAGGTTTAACATCCAAAGCCATTAAGGCAAGTAGAAGAGCATCTGTACCTGAGGCACAGGGAATAGAATGTTTTACCCCGGAGAAAGCGGAAAGGTCCTCTCCAAGAGTTTTTACTGCAGGGCCATTTATAAACTGATTTGAATGGATAACACCAAATATACCTTTTTGGAGTTCACCCCTCATACTATCTCTTTGGAGTGATAAATCAACAAAAGGTATTACTCTCTTTTGTTCTTCCAATAATTTTACCGCTTCCTCAGGGCGTACTGCTCTATCAACTGTATGTATAATTTCTTTATCTCTCGTTATAAAAAGAGCATTACTACCTAGTCTACTAAAAGCTTTTTTTAACTGCTCATCTTCTGGATCGATAGCATTCCAAACATTACTATCTTCTGATAAAGCAGGAAGCCACTGTACATCTGCAGAAAATGTTTCTAATAATTCCTTTGCCTCAACTAAAGATGACTTAAAAGACAAAGAAGAATTCCTTGTAAGCTCCTTTGCAAGAATATAGTGTAAGGTTTGAACACTACCAACATACACCCAAACCCTAATATTATGCAAAACAGCTGTGTTATAAGCTAAAATAGAAGTAACTGTAAAAGGGATTCGTTTTGCCT
>JAOZPU010000230.1 GCA_029932585.1 Spirochaetia bacterium
CAAAAAATTAATTCTCTTAAAAATATGCAGAAGGTTATGAGAGCCATGAATATGATCTCCTCTATAAAGCTGCGAAAAATATATGCTGCTCAGTCTGCTTTAGCTGAATTTAATAAATCAGTAGATTCTCTGATTGGTCAATTAATAACAGTTTTGGATTCTTCTGATAACCCCCTTGTTCATGGGCATAAGGATATTTCAAAAGTTCATATTATTATATTTACTGCTGATAAAGGTCTATGTGGTACTCATAACAGTTCGATCCAAAAAGCTTTAAGTACTTTAATAAAAGAGAACAGTGATAAGGGCATTGAGTCCGATGTAAGCTGTATTGGTAATAAGGGGATTAGTTATTGCAAACATAAGGATTATAATATATTTCAGCAATCTGAGATTTCTGAGAAAGTTTTTACAATGGAACAGCTTCATATTATATCAGATAAAATTTTTAACAGGTTTATTGGAAATGAAATACAGAAATTATATGTAATAGGGAATATTTTTCATTCAACTCTACATCAGGAAACTTCAACTATTCAATTGTTTCCATACTATACTGCAGATTCAAAGAAAACCAGTAAGCAAAATCAAGTGTTTGAAACTGAACCGGCAGGTGATCAGCTTGCTCTTAGTTCAGGAAAGTTGTACCTCTACTATAAACTCAGATCAATATTAAAAAATTCTTATCTTAGTGAACATTCTTCCAGAATGACTGCAATGGAAAATGCTTCCAATAATTCTGAAGATTTAATTGAAAAATATATTACAATACAAAATCATGCACGTCAGGCAACTATTACAAATGAACTTATAGAAATTGTTTCTGGAAAAGAAGCACTGAAAGGATAATATATGCAGACAGAAAAAATAGGAAAGATATTACAAATTCTGGGGCCGGTTATTGATGTTAGGTTTGAAGAAGGTAAGCTTCCGGAAATATACACTGCTTTAACAGTAACAAATCCTTCAATTAATGATAAGGAAAATAACCTTGTTCTTGAAGTTGTACAGCATATTGGGGACAGCACAGTCCGGACAATTGCAATGGATTCTACAGAGGGGCTTAAACGGGGTATAGATGTTATCAATACTGGTGATCAGATTACAGTTCCTGTTGGAGAAGCAACCCTTGGTAGAATTATAAATGTAACAGGCAATCCTGTGGATATGAAGGGGCCTGTAAACAGTAAAAAGCGTTATCCCATTCACAGAGCTGCACCAAAGTATGATGAACTGAGTACTTCCAATGAAATTCTTGTAACAGGAATTAAGGTTGTAGACCTTCTTGCACCATACATGAAGGGTGGCAAGATTGGCCTCTTTGGTGGTGCAGGGGTAGGAAAGACAGTTCTTATTATGGAACTTATAAATAACATTGCCAAAGTACATGGTGGTAATTCAGTTTTCTGCGGAGTAGGAGAGAGGACCAGAGAGGGCACCCAGCTTTTTGGCGAAATGAAGGAATCCGGAGTAATAGACAGAACTTCTCTAATCTTTGGACAGATGAATGAGCCCCCGGGAGCCAGAGCCAGAGTCGCCCTTTCAGCATTGAGTGTTGCGGAATACTTTAGAGAAGAACAGCAGAAAGATGTTCTTTTGTTTATTGATAATATTTTCCGTTTTGTTCAGGCAGGAGCCGAGGTTTCCGCTTTACTGGGGAGAATCCCTTCTGCAGTTGGTTATCAACCAACACTTGCATCAGAACTTGGAGATCTTCAGGAGCGAATTACTTCTACTAAACAGGGATCAATTACTTCGGTTCAGGCTGTTTATGTTCCTGCAGACGATTATACTGATCCTGCACCTGCAACTACCTTTTCTCACCTTGATGCTACAACCAATCTTAGCAGGGCAATTGTAGAGATTGGTATTTATCCTGCTGTTGATCCACTTGCTTCCTCTTCCAGGATGCTTTCTGCAGATATTATTGGTGACAGGCATTATACTGTTGCCAGACGTGTTCAGGAAATTCTTCAGGTATACAAAAACCTTCAGGATATTATTGCAATTATGGGTATGGATGAACTCTCTGATGATGATAGGCAGACTGTTGAACGAGCCAGAAAAATTCAGAAGTTTCTGTCTCAGCCCTTTTCTGTTGCAGAACATTTTACAGGGATGAAGGGTGTTTTCGTTCCTCTGGAAGATACAATAAGGTCTTTTGAAGAAATTATAGATGGAAAGCATGATGATCTGCCTGAACAGGCTTTTTATATGGTAGGAACTGTAGAAGATGCAAGAAAAAAAGCAGGGAAGCTCTAAAAAATTATGAAAACTTTTATGCTTAGCATAGTAACAGATTTCAAAAATGTTTTTTCCGGTCAGGCTGAATACTGCAGTATAGTAACAGTTTCAGGTTCAATGGGATTCGAAGCATATCATGAACCTTTTCTTGGTGTCTTGAAGGGTAATTCAGAACTCAGCTATACTGATAGTAATGGGGGAATTTATACTGTTGCACTTGAAAGCGGAATAATATCATTTAAAAATAATGCATGCACTATTACAGGGATTATTCAGGAGAAAGAAAAATAATATTTGTAGGGACGGGTTTTTAACCCGTCCCTACAATATCAAATATAATTTCTATTGTATTACGATTTTTTATTTATAATAGCATGATGAGCCATTAGTCTGACAGAATGAATCTTTATAAATCCTCTTGAATCTTCCTGGTTAAAGCCACCCTCAATATCCATACTGGATAGATCCTGGTTGTAAAGAGAACTACTGCTTTCTCTTCCTATTGCCATTACTGTACCCTTGTAGAGTTTAAGATATACAGTCCCGTCTATAACTTCCTGGCTTGTGTTAATTGCAGACATTAAAAAATCCATTTCCGGGCTGAACCAGAAACCATTGTAAACAATTTCTGAAAACTTAGCAGAAAGCATATCTCTAAGCCTCATAACTTCTCTGTCCATGGCAATACCTTCAATATCCATGTGGGCTTCATGTAGGATAGTTCCTCCTGGAGTTTCATAGATGCCTCTGGATTTAATTCCTACAAACCTGTTTTCAACCATATCCAATCTTCCAATTCCATTTGCACTACCAAGGTCATTTAACATGTTAAATAGTTCTAAAGGTCTTGTTTCAAATTCCCCAGTCTCTTTATTTTCTACTTTTACAGGAATTCCATTTTTGAAGGTAATAGCAATTTTAGTAACTTTATCCGGAGCTTTTTCAGGAGATACTGTTTTGCAATAAACATCTTCAGTTGCTTCTGCAGCAGGATCTTCCAGAAATCCAGCCTCATGGCTAATATGCAGGAGATTATCATCTTCACTGTAAGGTTTTTTTGGAGTAGAGCTTACAGGAATATCATATTTCTTTGCATAGTTTAAAAGATCTGTTCTTCCTTTAAACTGATCAAGAAAAACCCTGTCCTTCCATGGAGAAATAATTTTTATCTGCGGGTTAAGAGCATAGCAGGAAAGTTCGAAACGAACCTGATCATTTCCCTTTCCTGTAGCACCATGGGCTACATAAGCTGCTTGTTCAATAGCTGCAATCTCAATTTGTCTTTTTGCTATAAGTGGTCTGGCTACAGCAGTTCCCAGTAAATATCTTCCTTCATATAAGGCATTTGCTTTAAATACAGGAAAAATATAATCGGTTACAAATTCTTCCTTAAGATCTTCCACATAAACCTTACTTGCTCCAATTTTAAGGGCTTTAACTTTTGCAGCTTCAAAATCATCTTCCTGCCCAACATCTGCAATATATGCTATAACTTCATAGCCTTTTTCCATAAGCCAGTGAAGAATTATTGAAGTATCAAGTCCTCCGCTATATGCTAATATAACCTTATTATTTTCCATATTTTCCTCTTTTTCATATTTGTATTGTATTAATAACAGAAATCGGTATTTTAGTAAAATTAACTTAATTTATAAGGATATTAGTTGAATTGATGACACTATATTGTACCAGAAGCTGTAGAAGCTGAACTGCTGCGCAGTAACC
>JAOZPU010000231.1:0-2625 GCA_029932585.1 Spirochaetia bacterium
TAAATGTTCCATGAGAAGCGATTGAATAGAGTAATCCTCTATTACCAAATTGTTTAATTGGTTCAGTTTCTATATCAATTGATAACCAGTTTAATTTCGGGATAACGCTGCAGGGTTTTAATTGTGGATTTGACCATATAGTATTTCCCCCCTCAAATTTGCTTTGACCAATTATTTCAACACTGCCATTAATAAATCTTTCCATTAAATATCTGTCTGCAGGTCGTATGTCCGATTCAAATATCTGAATCTGTTTATTCTGAAGAGTACGTTTCCCCTCATAATAGCAATGTAATGATTCGAAATATAGAGCATCCACATTTTCATTAGTAAATGACTGGAGTTCTACCTGATGTCTGTTCATTCCCGGAAGATCTGGAATATCTGAGCTTCTTTTAACAAAAAACAGTGGTTTGTGGGAGTTGATAATTATTTGGAATGGACCAGTTTGGGTTCTGCCAAAATATTTAAGATTGCATGCACCATTTCTGTCATAGGCGGATCTGGTAAGAATAAATCCTTTTTCTGATTTCATGAGTGACTATAATCCTAAATATTTTTTTCCTTCTTAATTTTGTCCCAGGCATTTTGTATTTCAATAAATTTTACTCTTGCTACTTCCTGAAACTCTGAAGGAAGACCCTTTGAGGATATTTTATCAGGATGATACTCAGATACAAGTTTCCTGTAAGATCTTTTTAGTTTATCATTACTGTCAGAAGGGCTGCAGCCAAGAACTGCATATGCAGCACCTCCTGGAGTTTGATAACTGTAACCTGAACCTGTGTATTTTGCCTTTAATCGATTATAGAGATTATCATCAAGTCTAAATATATGAACTGCATCAATAATGAGTGTTTCTTCTTCTTTGCTTATACCGTTGTCTGCCTGGGCAACCTGGATCATAATGTCAATCATAAGTTCCATTATCTGTGGTTGGTAATGGAATTCACTGTAGAATTGATTTGCAAACTGATAGAAAGTTTCTTTAGCATGTACTGCTGTGTCAAATATACGAAAGGCACTATTTTTTGTTGCAGAATCGAGATTAAGTTTTTTATCCATAAATTCTTCAATTTTACTGCGTTCTTTCTGTGAAACTATGCCATCCACAACGGCAAGTTTTGCAAGAAGGGAAAAAGCTCCAACAAAAAAGGCCATCTGATTATGCTGATTCCGATTCATGCGGGTTCCATACCATGATGAATATCTGTCCTGTCCCTGTGTTTCAGTAAATCTAACTCTATTTCCAGTATTGGAAAGGAACCCTCCAAATGCAGCTCCTGCCATAGCCCCAAGGGGGCCACCCAGGAACATACCTATTGTTCCCCCAATTAAAGTACCCATACAACCCATGCTATTACCTCATTCCCCGGTTCAGATATTACTCAGTGAAAACAAATATACCGCCATAGTTTGTAATTGACAACTATAACTTAACGAAACTATTAAAGGCCGAACTTCCTCCAATTAAGATAAAATGCTTCTATTTTTATAGACTAATAATTAAATCGTAATTTGCTATAATTATCAATTCCATCTTAAAGTTCTATACCCTGTCTCGCTTGTACTCCCGTTTTGTAATAGTGTTTAATCTCTTTCATCTCTGTTACAAGATCTGCAAGTTCAAAAAGTTCTTCAGGCATATTTCTACCAGTAAGAATAAGTTCCATTTCCTCAGGTTTTCTTTTAATAAAATCTGCAACCTCAGTTGCACTTATCAACTTGTAATGGATTGCAATGCCAATTTCATCCAGAATAAGAATATCTACGCTGTTTTCAGATAGAATAGTGTTTACGAGATCCCATCCTTCCCTTGCAATTTTAACATCTTCCGGTTCCGGATCATTGTAAATAAAACAATCTCTCCCAAACTGTTTCAGGGTAATGGTATCCGAAAACTTTTTTATTGACTCCAGTTCTCCATACTTCATTCCCTTTACAAACTGTCCAATAAATATTTTTTTACCATGGCCGCTTGCTCTAAGAGCCAATCCAAAAGCTGCTGTTGTTTTACCCTTACCATTTCCTGTATAGATCTGTGTATATCCTTTTTCCATGTCTGGGTTACCTCTCTATTAGTATGATAAGAGTATAATACCCTAATCATATAAAAATGAGAACATTAACTTGTTACTTAATTTGTAGTAAGTGCCGAAAAGTTAAATAGAGCTAAGGAGAAGATTGAGTGAAAAAATTACTTATTGTATTGGCAGGATTGTTAATAATAACGTCCGTTATTTTTCCTTTGGGTGGGGGAACTATAGCTACTGGTGAGTTTGGAGTTAATTTTTTTGGATATGAAACTCCCTACCTGACTACAGGTGTTTTGTATCAGGTGGAAATAGTAGATGGAATGGATTTTGTTGCTGGGGCAGATTTTGGAATACATAGAGTAGCTGATGATTCAGGAGATATTCAGGCGGATTTTCTTATTCCGCTAAAGCTTGGTATTTATTTCCCTTTTGACCTGGGCCAGACTGAATTTGGATTTGGTACCGGTTTAACCTCATGTTTCCAAAATACATCTGATGACACCGGAGCGGATTTTCTGATGGGACCATACATTAACGGGAGTCTACGTGTAAAAGTTCATCCTGTAATGAGTATTTTTCTACAGATTCA
>JAOZPU010000231.1:2725-3960 GCA_029932585.1 Spirochaetia bacterium
TTCACTTTTTACAACTATAGCTACCTTTGATTTAAAGGATTTCTTCATTACGATAAAAAAATCAGATAATTCAATAATTTCACTAACTATAGGAGTATATTTTACATCACGAATATCTATAATTGAATTAAAATCTGAACAGTATCTTTTATCATCGGTAACAATTTTTACCAGATTTTTAATGTCTTTAATTCCATACTCACCCTTGCCAATTACATGAACAAATTTATTTTCAGGTGATATTGAATAGTCGTAGTTCATATGTAGTACTCCAGAGTGGTATTTTTATAATATATCACAAATCGAAAGAAAACCAGAAATATATAAAGGATAATTACTGTATAATATCTGAATAAATGGCTTTTGTAAAAGAAATGAAACAAATTTGGAATAGAGATAGCACATTGAACATTCAGTATATTAAAATAGATACAAGGGGAAATCAGTGAATAGGAATTTGTATATTAAAGGGTTTAATTTTTTACATAATCAGGAAATAAAAGTAAATGGATGAAATTGAAACAGAAAAAGCAATTAATGAACTTTTTAAAAATCTTAATCTGCGTTATCTTATAAATAATGAAATGGAATTCCCTGAAATAAGAAATCATGATCTTTCTAAAAGTAAATACTATATGGATAATTATGATGAGTTTACCTATCTTAATGAAAAATATGGTGATAAACTAACAAAAAGTTTATATTCCCCTACTTATATAAAAAAAATAAATGATCAAATTGGTTATGGCCTGTTTGCAGCCAAATCTTTAAAAGCAGATGACCTCATAGGTGAATACACTGGTATAGTTCAGGAAGCCTTCCATTTTGATCCGGAAGACAAAGAAACCTCTGCTAAAACAGAATATGCCTGGGATTATCCTGATGAAATACCCGGACTTCCCCCTTTAGAGATAAATGCCCGTTATGCCGGGGGAGTTCTTCGTTTTGTTAATCACAGTTTTACTCCAAATTTACGAATAGAACATACAGTAGTTGGTAATGAATGGAAAATTTTCTTTGTGGCAGATGAAAATATTGAAACAGATGCAGAACTGTTTGTAGATTATGGGGATGCCTACTGGGCTGTTGAATCACGGGAAATAATTATATAACGCATGTGTAGCAGGTTAACCAACGTAAAGACGTCCAAATTGGACGTCTTTACGTTATGTTATGAAATAAAACAATACCTAATTTCTTCCAACAGCGTTTAAATCTTCAAATGCTCTTACAAC
>JAOZPU010000074.1:0-4506 GCA_029932585.1 Spirochaetia bacterium
AATCCAAAAATTACTTCTGAAGCTGTAAATATTCATAAAATCTATGGTACATCCAGAATGTTTTCTGTAGAAAGTTTTCATCCATTTAAAATACCTCTGGAAAATGGTGTTTTTACTTCATGGTATGGAGATCGAAGAATTTTTATTTATTCTAATGGGGATATTTCAAGATCAATACATAGTGGAATAGATATAGCTGCTCCTGTTGGAACAAACATAACTGCCGGGTATTCCGGGAATGTAGTATTTTCCGGTAATCGTATTATAACCGGAAACAGTGTTGTTCTGGAGTATCTGCCAGGAGTTTATGGGGTCTTTTTCCATATGAATGAAATTTTTGTTTCATCCGGGGAAAGTGTAACTGAAAATACTGTAATTGGAACTTTGGGTTCTTCCGGCCTGGCCACAGGCCCGCATCTCCATTGGGAAATTAGAGTAGGTGGAGTATCTGTAAACCCGGAATTTTTACTTAAGATTGGAATCATTGACAATTCTCTAATTATGAGTATAGTGAACAGTCATACGGCTGAGTAGTCAGAGAGGAGGTGATTCCCCATAGCATTCGTAAAAATAGATGAATCAGAACCTTTAGAAAAAGCGATTAAGCGCTTTAAGAGAATGGTTGAAAAAGAGGGTATTATTAGAGAGTGGAAAAAGAATGAACACTTCGAAAAACCATCAACAATCAAGAATCGTAAAAATAAAGCCCTTCTAAGAAAACAGATGAAAAAACTGAGGAAAGTTCAGGCAATGAAGAACTACTAATCAGTAGAAACAAAATTTTCGACCAAAAAAAGACCAGTATTTAATACTGGTCTTTTTTTTTGTTTTTTTACAAAAAACAAAAAATTGGTAATCATAAGAAATGCAATAAATATTTGACATTTACCTAAGAAGAGAATACGATAATTACAAAATACAGCAGGAGGATTCTATGTTAATTTTAATTTCAGATGCCTTTGATTCTTCATTAGCCGACAGACTTTCTACTTTTGGCGAAGTTACAGATGATAAAGCCCGAATGGTTGATGCGCAAGTTATTCTTATTCGAAGTAAAACTAAATGTGATAAAGAATATATTGATAAAGCCAAAAACCTTAAATTAATTGTAAGAGGTGGTGTCGGTATAGATAATATCGATAAAGAATATGCGGAAAGTAAGGGAATTGCTGTTAGAAATACACCTAAAGCTTCTTCCATAGCTGTTGCAGAACTTGCCTTTGCCCATATGCTTTCTGTACCTAACAGAATAGTAGAAGGTCATACCAGTATGGCTGATGGGAAATGGATAAAAAAAGAGCTTAAACGTACTGAACTTTTTGAAAAAACACTATGTTTGGTAGGCCTTGGTAATATTTCCAAAGAGGTAGCTAAAAGAGCAGCCGCTTTTGGTATGAAGGTAGTTGCTTATGATAAATATATTGATTCCAGTGATTTGGCCGAAATGAAAAAAACTCTTAATGAAGCTGTTGAAGAAGCTGATTACATTTCCATGCATCTTCCTTTAACACCTGAAACTAATGGTATTATGAATAAAGATATAATTAGCAGTTGCAATAAAAAACCTGTAATTATTAATACTGGTCGTGGATCATGTATTAATCCTGAAGATATGAGAGATGCTCTTGAAGACGGTAGGGTCAAAGCTTACGCTACAGATGTTTGGCCAACTGATCCTCCAGGTGCAGATTGTATAATTAAAAATGCAAAAAATGTATTTATGACACCTCATCTTGGAGCAAGCAGCGCTGAGAATCTATTAAGAATTGGTTCTGAAGCCTACAGTATTATTGATGAATTAAATAAGGAAGGGAAATTATGAGTAGAAAGTTAAATTTTTCAGCAGGACCCTGTGCAATTCCTTTGGAAGTTTTAAATGAAATGCAGGAAAATTTTGCTGATTATCAGGGAAATGGAATATCTCTTGCAGAAGTAAGTCATAGACATAAACTTTATGATGATGTTCATAATGAGGCAATATCTTTAATGAAGGAACTTCTTAAAGTTCCGGATAATTATTCAATTCTTTTCCTTGGAGGCGGAGGTACTCTTGCCTTTACAATGATACCAATGAACTTTTTAGGTGAAGGAAAGACTGCCGATTATGTAAACAGTGGAACCTGGGCAAAAAAAGCAATTGATGATGCAAAAAAAGTAGGTAATGTTAATGTCGTTTTTGATGGAAAAGATAGCGCTTATTCAACTCTTCCAGCAGCTTCATCTATGAAAGCTTCTGATGGTTCAGCTTATTTTCACTTTACATCAAACGAAACTATTGGTGGTATCCAGTGGAAAGACTGGCCGGAAGTTGGAGATACTCCTGTAATTTGTGATATGTCCAGCGATATTATGAGTAGAGAACTTCCAATAGATAAATTTGCAATGATCTATGGTGGAGTTCAGAAAAATCTGGGACCTGCAGGTGCTGCATTTATGATTATCAGAAACGATCTTCTTGAGCGATCTCCGGATAGTCTTACTGCATATCTTAATTACAAAACCCATGCAGAAAAAAATGCTATGTACAATACTCCTCCGGTATTTACAATTTGGGGCGTAAAAGTATTTCTTGAATGGGTCAAGAGAAATGGCGGTGTTGCTGGAATGGAACAATTAGCCGATAAAAAGTCAAAACTTATATATGATGTCCTTGACGGTGATGATTTTTACAAGTCTCCAGTGGATCCCGCATTCAGATCAACTATGAATATAGTTTTTAGACTTCCTTCGGAAGAATTGGAAGCTCAGTTTGTTAAAGAAGCAGCAGCAGAAGGAATGATGTTTTTAAAAGGCCATAGAAGTGTAGGTGGATGCAGGGCTTCAATTTATAATGGAGTTCCTGAGTCTGCAGTTTTTACATTAACTGATTTTATGAAGGATTTTAGTAGAAAAAATGGCTGATCCTGTAAAAATAGATGGTACAAGCCTTTCTATAATTAAGCATCTTAGGGATGGTCGGAAGCCCTATAGTGTAATAGCAGATGAACTTGCAATTACAGAGAATACTGTTCGCTCACGAGTTAATAAACTCCTGAGTGATGGTGTTCTTGAAATTTCCGGTTTGGTAAATCCTGATGCCCTTCCCGGGCATCAGATGATACTGGCAGCATTAAAAATGAGTACCGTTGAACTTGGGGCAAAGGCTAAGGACCTTAGCCTTCTTCGTGGTGTAATTTCAGTTAGTGTTGTAACAGGTAGATACGATCTTATAGCCTATGTTTTACTTCATCCTGCAGAAGGTTTCAGCCTGCTGGATTTTTTTAGTCAGGAGTTGTCTAAAATAAAATTAATTCAGGATATAGAGACTTTTGTTGTCTATGAAGGTATCGACTTATCGGTGCCATATGTACTATAATACTATATAAGTTTTTTTATATCTGGAGGAAATATTATGCTTAAAAGGACACCTCTTTTTGAGGTTTATAAGGACTATGAGGACGCAAAATTAATTGATTTTGGTGGATGGGAACTTCCCGTAAACTTTGCAAGTGGAATAATTGCAGAACATATGGCAGTCCGTGAGAATGCCGGGTTATTTGATGTATCTCATATGGGTGAAATTACTGTAGAAGGGGAAACCAGTGAAGCTTTTTTAAACTGGCTGCTTCCTAATAATGTAAAAGAGATGAAAGAAAATCAATGTCTTTATTCTCCAATGTGTTATCCTGAAGGTGGTGTTGTAGATGATCTTCTTGTATATAAGTATAACAGTAGTAAATATCTTCTTGTTGTAAATGCATCAAATGTAGAAAAAGACTATAAGTGGATAACAGAGGAAAATGATTGGGTAAAAAAAGAATCAAATTTACCAAAATTCGAAAATCTTTCCGAATCTATGTCTTCTGTAGCATTTCAGGGGCCAAAGTCCACTGAATATCTTGCAGAAATGGCTGGTTCTGAAGTTAAGGATATCAATTTTTTCTATTTCAGAGATGATTTAAAGATAAATGGCATTAACTGTATAATTTCACGTACAGGATATACTGGGGAAGTTGGTTATGAAATTTATGTTGATAGAAAGGATGCTCCTGCTGTCTGGTCCTATATTCTTGATAAAACAAAAGATAAAGGTGTATTACCTATAGGTCTTGGTGCAAGAGATACACTTAGATTTGAATCAAAACTTCCCTTGTATGGACATGAATTAACAAAAGATATCAGTCCCCTTGAAGCGAATCTTGGTTATTTTATAGATCTTGAAAAAGACGATTTTTGTGGGAAAGATGCTCTTGTTAAACAAAAGGAAAATGGAATACCCAGGTCACTCCGTGGCGTTGAAATGATTGATAAAGGAATTGCCAGGGAGCATTACAAAGTTTTTCTTGATGGTGAAGAAATTGGACATGTTACCAGTGGAACTAAATCACCAATGCTTAATAAGTTCTGTGGGCTTGTTTTGATAAAGAGAAATTTAGGTCTGAAACTTGGTGATGAAATACAAATAGAAATTAAGGGGAAGTTGAAAAAAGCAAAACTTGTAAAAACCCCTTTTTATAAAAGCATATA
>JAOZPU010000074.1:4606-14606 GCA_029932585.1 Spirochaetia bacterium
AAGGAGAAAAATATGAATATTCCCGGCGATTTAAAGTACACAGAAGGACATGAATGGGTAAGAGTTGAAGGAACTGTTGGTTATGTAGGAATAACAGACCACGCACAGCATGAATTAGGTGATATTGTTTATGTTGAACTCCCTGAGGTCGATACAGAAATCGAAGCTAAAGAAGAAGCCACAAACATTGAATCAGTAAAAGCAGCAGCTCCTGTTTATTCTCCTGTTTCAGGTAAAATTGTTAAGATTAATGAAGATCTTGAAGATAATTCAGAACTTATGAACACAGATGCTTATGGTGCGTATATTTTTGCAGTTGAGATGTCAGATTCATCAGAACTTGACAGCTTAATGGATGCAGATGCATACACTAAATTCCTGGAAAAGGAGTAACAATGTTTTCATACTTACCACAGACTGAAAAAGACATCCAGGAGATGTTAGAAGTCATTGGTGTGGATTCTATTGATGACCTTTTTAAGGATATTCCTAAAGAAATCTTAATGAAAACACCTTTGAATATACCTAAGGGTATTGCAGAATATGAAGTTTATAAACACATGACAGGACTTGCACAGAAGAACAGGCAGGGGCTTTCCTTTATGGGCTCCGGTTCTTATGATCATATTATTCCGTCGGTAGTAGGGCATGTTCTTCAAATGCCTAATTTCTATACAGCTTATACTCCATATCAGGCGGAAATATCTCAGGGTATACTGCAATCAATTTTTGAATTTCAGACATTAATTTGTGAACTTACCGGTATGGAAGTTTCAAATGCTTCCCTTTATGATGATCATACAGCAGCAAGTGAAGCTATAACTATGGCTGTAAATACAAGAAAAAAAGCTGATCGTATATTAGTTTCAGGAACAATCCATCCTAATACACGTGCAGTAATTGAAACATTTTTTTCTGATATTCCAGTAAAAATTGAAGAGATTAAAACAGAAAATTATGTTACTTCTCTGGATGCATTAAAAGATACAATTGATGAATCAGTAGCTGCTGTTTTAATACAAACGCCAAATTTCTTTGGTTGGGCAGAGGATCTAACCGGATTAGCAGATCTTGTACATGAACATAAAGCTCTTCTTATAATTTCCAGTAATCCTATGTCCCTGGGTATATTAAAATCTCAAGCAGACTGGGGTGCTGATATAGCTATTGGTGGAACTCAGCCTTTTGGGTTATCAACCTATTTCGGTGGACCTTCAGTTGGTTATATCTCAACAAGTACTAAAAATACACGTAAAATGCCTGGAAGAATTGTCGGTCAGACCAAAGATGTTGATGGACAGCGTGCTTTTGTACTTACTCTGCAGGCAAGAGAACAACATATAAAAAGACAAAGAGCAACATCTAATATATGTTCAAATCAGGCTCTTGCTGCTATGGGCAGTGGTATCTATCTCTCTACTGTTGGATGGAAGGGACTGAAAGAAGCTTCGTCTCAAAGCTTTCAAAAAGCACATTATCTTTATAAAAGGCTTACAGAAGAACTTGGCTTAAAAGCTCTTGCAGAACAGGACTTTTTTAACGAATTTACACTGATTATCCCGGAAGCTGATAAAGTTCTGACTGACATGGAAACCCAGGGTATATTTGCCGGTGTTGGATTGGGACAGTTTTTTCCTGATCTTAAAGATGCTGTAACTATAGCAGTTACCGAAAAAAGAACTAAAGAAGAGATGGATGCATATGTTGATCTTATGAAGAGGGTATTAAAATGAGTAGTAAACTGATTTTTGAGATGTCATCAGTTGGAAGAACCGGTTATCGTTTTCCAGACATAGATGTTCCTGTCCTGCCCCTGGATAAGCAAATTAAATCTTCTTTGTTAAGGAAAAGTAAACCAAATCTTCCGGAAGTCTCTGAAGTTGATATAATACGCCATTATAGTTCTCTTTCTAAAAAGAATTTTGGTGTAGACGCCGGTTTTTATCCTCTTGGATCTTGTACTATGAAGTACAATCCCAAAATAAATGAAGATGTTGGTAATTTTTCAGGTTTTTCAGGAATACATCCTCTTCAATCTGAAGAGAGTGTGCAGGGATTTCTTGAGATGTTATATGAAACAACAAAGAGTCTTTGCGAAATAACAGGAATGAAATGGGGAACCCTACAGCCATATGCAGGAGCTCATGGTGAATATACAGGGATGAAATTTTTTAAGTCATACTTTAGAAAAAAAGGTGAGTTAAATCGTACAAAAGTTCTGGTTCCTACATCTGCTCATGGTACAAATCCTGCTTCTGCGACTATCGCCGGTTTTCATATAGAGGAAATTCAGGCTGATGAAAGAGGCCTTGTTTCTGTTGAAAGTTTAAAAAAGCATCTGACAGATGATGTCGCTGGAATTATGCTTACTAATCCCAATACTCTTGGACTTTTTGAAAAAGATATTATTGAAATTGCCAAGCTTGTTCATGATGCCGGTGGGCTTCTATATTATGATGGAGCAAACATGAATGCTATTATGGGTAAGGTTCGCCCCGGGGATATGGGTTTTGATGTAATTCATTTAAATTTGCATAAAACAATGTCTACACCACATGGTGGAGGAGGACCAGGATCAGGGCCTGTTCTTGTTTCAGACCGTCTAGTAGATTTTATGCCTACTCCTGATGTTAAGAAAAATGATGATGGTTACTATTTTGACTACAATATTCCTGATACTATGGGTCGGGTTGCAGGTTTTTATGGTAATATAGCCGTACTTGTTCGTGCTTATGCATATATTATTACAATGGGGAGTGATGGTTTAAAGAAAGCCAGTGAATATGCTGTTTTAAATGCAAACTATCTTAAAGAACGATTAAAGAAAACATATCATCTTTATTATGATACAACATGTATGCACGAATTTGTTCTTTCTGCAAAAAAAATGAAAGAGGAATATGGTATTTCAGCTCTTGATATTGCAAAAGGTTTGCTTGATCATGGTTATCATCCTCCTACAATATATTTTCCGTCTATTGTACCTGAATCTATTATGATAGAACCTACAGAAACAGAATCAAAAGAGACACTGGATGGCTTTGTGGAAACAATGCTTGATATTTACCAGTTAGCTGTAAATGATCCTGAAAAACTACATGAAGCACCTCTTCATACTGCTGTTAGGCGTGTGGATGAAGTTCTTGCAGTTAAACAGCCAATACTTAAATGGCATGCTGAATAAACTATTGTTTTAACTTATTTATAGGGGAGCACAATTTATTGTGCTCCCCACTTTTATTGTGCTATTTTATGTGATATAAATAATTAACCTATTATGCAACCAAAGCCTGGTCGGAAGCAAGCTTCCTGCTCGGCTATGCAACCAAAGGAGGATGCAATGGCCAATCTTAGTACTTCTTATATGGGACTTAACCTGAAAAATCCAATTATTGCGGCAAGTTCAAGCTTAACCGGAAATCTGGAAAATGTTAAAAAATGTGAAGATGCCGGAGCGGGAGCTGTTATTTTAAAATCTCTTTTTGAAGAACAGATTACTTCTGATAAGAATAGAATGATTGGAGATATGAATTATGATGCATATACAGATGCATATGATTTTTTTAATGCATCAAGTACTGATTATTATCTGGATGAATATTTAGGCCTTGTAGAGGATGCTAAGGAATCTCTTTCCATCCCTGTAATAGCAAGTGTTAACTGTGTTTCTCCGGGGCAGTGGACTGATTATGCAGAACGTTTTGAAAATATAGGCGCTGATGCTCTTGAATTAAATATGTTTATTCTTCCTTCAAATATTTCTACATCTGGTATTACAATTGAAGATACCTACATAAAGATTCTTGAAAATGTAAAGAAAAATATAAATATACCTGTTTCACTAAAAATAGGTTATCACTTTTCAGGTATGGGAAATTTTATTAATAGAGCTGTAAAAAGCGGAGCCCAGGGGATTGTTTTATTTAATCGATTTTATAAAATTGATATCGATATTGATAAATTGGAATTAAAATCATCTCCAATAATAAGTGACCCTTCAGAAATACATCTTGCACTGCAATGGATTGCACTAATGTCTGGGGAAGTACCAGCTGATTTTTCTGGGGCTACAGGCGTACATGATGCAGAAGGTGTAATTAAACATCTTTTAGCCGGTGCCAGTTCGATACAACTCTGTTCAACTCTTCTAAAAAATGGTGTAAACCGGATTTCAGAAATTGTAGATGGTCTTGAAGAATGGATGGACAGTAAGAACTATACAAAAATATCCGATTTTAATGGTTTACTAAGCCAGGAAAACAGCAAACACCCCGAAGCATACGAACGTTCTCAATTTATAAAATCTGTAGTTGGTTTGTCTTAATGCAATTTGATGATATCAGGCCATACAGTGATAATGAACTTCCTGAAGTTTTAAAGAGAATACGAAGTAATAAATGGGTTCTTGAGGGTATAAGAAATGCATATTTTTCTAAAGTTCCTAAAATATTTAATAAATTCATAGAAAACATTATTTACCAGTTTTTAAAGTTTAAAACTTCAGGTATTAAAACTACAGATCAATTTAGGAAAAAAATATCTTTGGATATACTTGTTAAAAACCTGGTTCGGGATACAACTGATGGAATTACATATTCTGGCCTGGAAAATCTTGATTTAAAAAAAAGTTATATTTTTATTTCCAATCATAGAGATATTGTATTAGATCCAGCTTTTATGATTAGTACTCTATATTATTATGGATTTAATTTTCCTCAAATTGCTTTTGGTGATAATTTAATGCTTAATGAAATTATTGGAGATATAATTCGAGTTAATAATGGTATAATTGTTAAACGTAATCTTCCTATGCGTGAGCAAATTGGTGCATCATTAAATTTATCTGCTTATATGTGCAGTGTAATTAAGAAAGGTTCTTCCATATGGATTGCTCAACGTGAAGGTAGAGCAAAGGATGGTTTGGATAAAACAAATCCTGCAGTTTTAAAAATGATATATTTAAGTAAAAGAAAGGAATTGAGTTTTAAAGAGTTTATTGAAGAATATCCTATAGTTCCCGTGTCTATTTCGTATGAATATGATCCCCTTGACAGAGCGAAAGGCTGGTCAATTTACAGAAAAAAAATTCATGGGTCTCATATAAAACGTAAATATGAGGATCTTATTCACATGGCAAGCGGTCTAAAGGGCTATAAAGGACATGTCCACTTATCCTTTTCTGAACCACTTACAGGAAAATTCAAAAATGAGGTTAAAGCTGCAGAAGAGCTTGATCATAAAATACATCGATCTTATCGCCTTTGGAAGTCTAATTATATTTCCTATGATTTACTAAATAAAAGCAAAAAATATGATAATAAATATACTAATCAGGATGTTGAGAAATTTCTTAATAGATATAAACGACTTTCAGATGAAGTTAGAGAGATAGTATTTGAGTCTTATGCTAACCCTGTAATCAGTTATGAAAATTATATTTCAAGGAAATAGTAGTTTCCTATGGCAATATTTATTAGATTTAAACTTTTTGTTATTGTTATTTTATTATTTTTCCTTTTAGCTTGCAGTGGGTCAGTTCCTGAAATTGGTCAGGTTGTATGGCAGCTAAACTTTTCAAAGTCTCCTGTTGAATCACAAGTTTATCAGAATCTATCAGTTTTTTTATTGATCGATGATGCTGATGGTCTATCTGATATTGATTTCATTTATATTATACACGATGAGTCTGAATTATTTTGGATTCTGTCTCCTGAGACCTGGGTTGTAAAGGTAATTAGTGGAAAAAATTGGATAGGTAGTAATAATATCTCTATGAATGATAAGTCTGATTTGCCCTCAGGGAAGTATCGAATTTTAGTATTGGATAAAGCTGGTGAAAGAGATTCACAGCAGATTAATATTTCTAAAAAGATAACAATACTAAAGGATGGTTTATCTTTTCCTGAATTGATAATTGGTTCAGATATTAAAATTAAATCAGTATTTTCTGATAATACATTGTGGATTTATGATAAATCAATGGTATTACTTAAAAATATAAAAATTAAAAATGGCCAAATTAGTAAATCAATTATTTTAGATGATACAAATAATGCTGCTCATTGGATTAGTATTTATTCGTTCAGCCCTGAAACAGGAACTGGTTTAGTAAGAGGGCCATATTTAATACAGGGTTAGTTATTTAATTTTTACTATCCTTTTCAATAAAGTGAAAACTTGCTGAAAATAAGATTTGCCATATTTATATGAAAAACTTATCGCGGCATCCTGAAGGGAAAAGTTGTTTCCATTTAGTGATTTTAGTTCATCCCAGTGTTTTATAATCCACATGTATAAATCACTTTCAGTTCTTCCTGGGAATCTTCCAAGAATTTTTTCATCTCTAACTAAATAAATTATTGGTATATATAGATTTTTATACCAGGATTTACCAGCATCAATAAATGAAATTTCTTCACAACTACTTTCATTAAGAAAATATTTGTGCCCTTGTATATGTCGCAAAACTTCATAAAATCGACCAGGAGCTGTAAAGTTTAAATCTACAGCAGGTATTATAGCACCCAGTTCAGTGTTTAAATAAATATGTTCTTTTTCATATTTAATAATAGCTTCTTCTATTTTTTTAAGAGTCATTCCCGGGTTTAAAGGGATTTCTGTATCAAGACGTATAATTTCAGCATCAATGCTCATTACACCCTGCATTTTTGCAACAGAAACCCTGTGATTTCCATCTCTTACAAAATACGATCCACCTATTTCATAAAGCTTTATTGGGGGAAGTATTACAGATTTTAAATGAGCTTTATCAATACTTTCCCATCTATTACGAATAAATTCTTTTTTTGGGAGAAAAGTACTGTTAAAATCTTTATAACGACCTTCGCTTCCAATTATAAGATCGATATCAACAGTTTTCATCCCAATATAAGTTTCAGATTTGGGTTTAATAAGTTTTCTAATATCTCCTAATGATAATAATTCCTGACGCTCTGGCGTTAATGTGTGAAGAATATTAGATATTGTTGCTTTAGATCTGGCTTTATTAAAATCATCTCTAGCTTGCAAATTGATCATGTTAGAATTATTATTGTCAATCATAATACCTCTATATTTAATATAATATGCTCATATACATTTATAATTTTTGTTTTTTCAAACATACTTTCTCTGGGTGCATTTATATCATAAAGATGAATATGTCCATGTAAATGATATTTTGGTTTAAAAATTTTGTGAAAAGTTCGAAAAATTTTGAAACCCTGATGACATTTATCCTCTTTGTCTCCAATATTTCTTGGTGGTGCATGTGTTAAAAGAATATCAAGCCATCTTCCATAAACAATTCTGTTAAAAATTAGTCCAGGAATAAGTTTTAAAATTTTAAAAAACATTTCTATTTCAGAATATTGATTCGGGCCACCATTATATTTTTTACTTCCACCTAAACCGGCGATTAAAATAGATTTAATGTTCTTTACTTTATCACCAATATATATTGATCCATAGCTTCTATGGGTATCAGAAAAAGGTTCTAAATTATTATGCATTGAATTTTCATAATTTTTTTTGTAGTTTTTAAGGGATTTAAGATTATGATTACCAAAAATAAATAACAGTGGTTTATTTAAAGAACTAACAATGTATCCATAATAATTAAGTTCTAAATCTCCTGCACTAAGAATTAAATCAATATCGTCAAAGCGATTTTTAATATTATTGGAATATATAAGTGGATCAACCTTGTCAGATATACATAGTATATTTAAGTTGGGCATTATATCACTTTTTTTTCATTGCTGCATGTATTATCTTAAAATCTACTTTTTTAAGTTCTGTTTGAAGTTTTTCTTTACCAATAAGATCTATTGGTCTGCTTTCAGCATACTCCTGGGCTTTTCTAGAGAAATTGGTACTTACAACAATTATGCTTCTACTTACATTTAATGCTTTCATTTTTTCATGGATAGCTCTGACGGTTGTATCAGGAACCATTTCCGGGATTCTTAAATACCAAATAAGTTTTGGCATCTTTCTTGTCCCTCTCCATTTAGTATCCCCATCAACTGCAATTATCTCACAACCATTTTTAATATCAGAAAGCTCTGTAATATTTAATCCCATAGTTGTTGTCAACGCTTTACAAATTTCCTGGAATTCACCTACTCCGGAGGTTAGAAAATCCTTCATTTTATCATCAGATCGAAGTTCCTGGTATTGGCTTAGTTTTTCAGCAACATCCCTGAAATTTGGTTTTTTAGCATAAATTTGTTCCCATTGATCAATTGCATTTTCAAAGTCCCGTTCCTGTTCATGACAGGAAGCAAGAAAATATCGTGCATAAAGTGTTTCAGGAGATGCTGCATTCGAAGTAAGTTTAATACCCCGTTCCAATTCAATAATAGCTTTATCAAAGCTTTTGAGGCTCATATAACATGCACCACGTTCAACTAGAGATTTAACCTTAAAATCCTGATCTCTGCTTGCTTTTTCAAAGGATAATAAAGCAGGAATATAGTCATGATTTCCTTTTTGAAGTTTACCAAGATAAAAATGAGCAGCATAAAAATCTGCTTTATATTTCAAAGCTGCTTCAAATTCTGCTTTAGCTTCAACATTTTTCTTTCCCCGAAACAGAATAAAACCAAGACTGTAATGAGCTTTACTCAAGCGGGGGGTAAGTTGTATGGCCTTTCTATAATATTGAACAGCTTTTTCAGCCTTATTTCTATTCTCAAAAAGTTTACCTGCTCTATAATAATATTCACCCATTGTAGGCATTAATTTAATTAATAATACATATTCTTTAAGAGCTTCCTCTGGTTGATTAAACTGTTCATATAGTTCGGCAATTATAAGGCGAAATTCATTTTCTTTGCAGTAACCACCGAAACTACCTATTTGATTAACTGCCTTTAGTTCCATTAGAGCAATTTCAGCTTTATTTTCAGCTAGATAGGAATTTGCAAGAAGGTAATGAGCTTCTGCATTTCTTGGTTCTTTTAACAGAATTTGCTTAACCAGTCTAATTGCAGCTAAGTGTTTTCCTTGTTTTTGATAATTTGCCACTGTTGCAAGTTTTTTAGGTGCTAACACAGACTTCATTATAAAAATTGTAATAACTGCAATGGCAATTCCGATGATTAAAACAAGGACAATAATAAGGGGCATAGACTTCTCCTTTTGTAAGATTAATGAGAAAATTGGATACTGTCAAACCATTAGGGGGTAAAAAATCAAACTGCAATCAAGTTTAATAAAAATTTCCTTAATTTTACTATTATCAAGTACATATTGTTTCGGAACTGATAATGCTCTTTCTACTGGAATAGAGTTTTTTATGGATAATAATCCTGAATCTGCCGTTTCCTGGTTTGAACTTGCTATAAAAGAGGATTCTAAAAATAACAAAATTTACAATTATCTTGGTATAGTATATGAACAATTAGGAGAAAATGGCCAGGCTATTGAGACATATAAAAGGGGCCTTGAGAATGCAGGTGAGCTTAAATCACTTTTTCTTACAAATATAGCAAATAATCTTGTTATACAGGGAAATTATACTGGAGCAATAGATTACTATACCAGGGCCATTAATCTTGATAAGAATGGAGATGCTCTGCGTAATAGAGCAGGTGAATATTTACGACAGCAATCCTATGGAGAGGCCTTAGCTGATTATAAACAATATTTAATTGTAGAATCAAATCCGTATCAGGAAACGGAAATTAGAAGGGTTATAAGCTTACTTGAATTAAAATTAGATGAATTAGCTCGAAAACAACTTGAAGAGGAGCGTAAGCGTCTTGAAAATGAAGCCAGACAGCGAGACTTACTTAGCCAGGTTTTAAATTCTCTTACCTCAGCAGGTGATGAAACGACAAATTTATCTGCAGGTACAGAAAATGTAGAAGATTATAACAGTGATTTTGATATAGTAGAGTAGCCTGGTCAGGACTTCGTCCTTGCTTGGCCATGCAACCGTGGAGGGATTTTATGGACAGATCGAAAATAATAATAATTGGAGCTGTATTGCTTC
>JAOZPU010000232.1 GCA_029932585.1 Spirochaetia bacterium
CTAAAAAATCCACCTGATTTAATTAATATTAATGTATCAAGATGCTCTACAATTACACTAGTGGGATACTGAGAAAGAATATGTAGCTTATATTTTTCTATTAATTTAACAAATTCTTCTACTTCGTAAGATTCCCATGAATCAATTTCAATAGGAACTGGGTAATGGTTCATTATTGCAGAGGAATCACCAGTGACAAAGTTTAAATTTAGTGATTTATCATAATATTTTAGATAGCTACTATCTCCAATCCGAATTCTCTGAATCCGCATTTGCTCTGTATCCTGAGCAAATAAAGAAAAATGACAGACCAAAAAAATTACTATTAGTAGAATACTTTTATACTTTACATATACTTTCATTATACCTAAGGATATGTATATCAAAAAGGAAGTCAAGTAGAATTTTTAAAAGGAAAAAAATACAATAATGCAGACTAATTATATTCTTTGAATTTAGAGAATATTTATAATAATAATTACCAATCCCCATAGCTACAGATGCATCACTTATTCCCACTGGAAAGATCATCATCTGTCCTGTATAATTATGTGTAACTTTAATTTTCTAATATACTTGTTTTATGCTTCTGTCTGAAATAATTATTTCCGGAGGAACATTAATGTTTGTGGATATTTTTAACACTCTATTAAATCGAATAGATAAATATCATGCTGAGGTTGTTACAATTCAGACTAACCTGACAGCAATACCAGCTCTTGGCCCTGAGAATGGAGGCGAGGGAGAGGCAAAAAAAGCTGAATATATTATAAAGTTATTAAAAGAGATAAAATGTGATGACATACATTTTATCAAAGCTCCTGATGATCGTGTGCCAATCGGTTATAGACCTAATATTCTTGCAATTATAAAAGGTAGATCTTCCGAGAAAACTATCTGGATAATGTCCCATATGGATATTGTTCCACCAGGTGATCCAGCTTTATGGGATTCTGATCCATACACAGTTATTGAAAAAGAAGGAAAACTCTATGGTCGGGGAACAGAAGATGATCAGCAAGGTTTTGTATCTGCTTTTCTTGCAGTAAAAGCTCTCCAGGAAGAAGATGTTATACCTGAATATAATGTCGGACTGGCAATAGTAGCCGATGAGGAGACAGGTTCAAAGTACGGAATTAGGTATATTCTAAAAGAATATCCGGATATGTTTAAAGACAATGAAATAATTATTATTCCGGACTCTGGTGATGCTGAGGGTCTTGGAATTGAGGTAACAGAAAAATCAATCATGTGGGTTAAATTTAATGTTAAAGGGAAAACAACCCATGGATCAACACCTGAACATGGAATTAACGCTCACAAAGCAGGGGCCTACCTGATTGTCAAACTTGATAAACTTTATAAGATCTATAATAACAAAGAAAAACTATACTCCCCTCCTATCTCAACTTTTGAGCCTACAAAAAAAGAGATTGATGTTGAGAATATAGGAACTATTCCAGGTCAGGACACTTTCTATTTTGACTGCCGTATCCTCCCAACATACAACTTAGAGGATGTTAAAAAAAGTATGAGGCTTTACTGTGATGAAATAGAATCCCAATTTGGTGTTACAGTTGATATTAGTTATATTTATGCAGAATCTGCACCACCACCGACTCCGGCTGACACACCAGCTGCAGAAGCTATAAAGAATGCAGTAAAAATGATAACTGGGGAAGATACATTTACACTTGGAATAGGAGGCGGTACAGTTGCTGCATGGTTCCGGGAACAAAACCTCCCTGCTGTCTGCTGGTGCACCTTAGATGAAACACTTCATAAGCCTAATGAATATTGTGTAATCGACAATGTACTAAAAGATGCCCGTGTTTTTGCACATATCTTTATGCAGAAATAGAAAAATATGATGACGGGACCCTGGTTCCTCCTGCTAACTGGCGGAAGGATAAGAATACAATGGCTAAATCTGTTGTACTTGCAGAATTTAAGCAAGCCTCAACTTACCTGTTCAAACTCAATAATATATTTTGTTCCACCGACATTTTCAATTTTGTAACTACCATCAATCTGATCTACCAGCATATCAATCAATTTCATCCCGAACCCTTTTCCTTCTGCCTGTTTCAATTCGGATATTCCAATACCATTATCTTCAAATATTAATGTTATATGACTATCTTCCTTTTTTACTGATATTTTTAGCACACCATTGTCTCTGCCCGTAAAGGCATATTTAAAAGTATTGGTTAACAGCTCATTTATAATAATACCAAGAGCAAATATAGTTTTTGTCCCTATATGAAAGGTATCAATTTGTTTCTCTATACTAATGTTATTCATTCCAGGAAACATCTCTACTATATCACCAATAAGCTGGGACAGATATTCCTCAATTTCAACTACTTCATAACTCTCTGACCTATACAGTTTATCATAAAGAACTCCCATACTTTCTACACGGGCAATAGCATCCTGAAATGCCAACACTGCTTCGGGTATTTTTATTGTATCAGACTGCATTGACAAAAGGCTCTGTATAATATGCATATTATTTTTAATACGATGGTGAACCTCTTTTAAAAGCATCTCTTTTTCAGAAAGAAGTTTTTTAACATTAGCTTCAGCCTTTTTACGTTTTTCAATCTCTTCTTTCAACTCACTATTTAATTTTTGAACCTCCATTAAATCTTTATGTCGGGCAATAGCAATAGCAATGGCTCTTTCAACATAAGGTTTATACAAAGGTTTAAGAAGATAAGCAGAAGCTCCTGCTTTAGTTGCCTCATTAATTAGTTTTTGATTTTCAAATGCACTTAGCATAATAATGGGAACAGGGCATTTTGCCTGAATTATCTTCAAGGCTTCAATTCCATTCATCTCAGGCATTTCTATATCCATAAAAATAATATCCGGCTTTAAAGAACAGGCCTTTTCTATTGCAATTTTTCCATTTGAAGCATCGTAAATATTTTTATAACCCAATTCATTTAATAACCTTATAATCATTTCCAAAACTAAATAATCATCTTCAACCAGCAATATTTTCAATTTATTTTTTTCAGACACAATTCCTCCAGAGTAATGCTTTTAAAGGGCACGTTTTATTTTAAGTTTATATACTGCTCCATTATTATTTTCAATAATAACAGAACCTACCAAACTTTTTTCTGTAATCCCGAAAATTAGATCGAAACCTATTCCTGTATCAGAAAAATCTCCATCTATAATATGTTGAGGAAATCCAATACCATTATCTTTTAGAGTAATAAAAATATTATCTTTATCCGATTTTATTTGAACACTAATTATCAGTTTTTTGGACGGAACTTTAGAATATTTTATAATATTTGTAAAAACTTCATTTATTACCAGTGCTAATTGACGAGCCTGTCTACTATCTACTTTTTCTTCTGTATAATCTATTTTTAGGTTTACACTACTTTCTTTATTGACAGTACATACAAAACCTCTGGCAATATCCTGACACAATTCAGTTAAGTTTAAAGGTTGCCAATTACTGGCTGAGAGCAAGGAATGTACTGATGAAAGACTGTCAATTCTATTTATTAGCTCTTCTATAAATTCTAAACTTTTCTTATTTTTTACTAGTTTATCTTTCTCTTTATACAAAATACTTGATATTGCATAAAGATTATTTTTTACTCTATGATTTACTTCCTTTACTAATATTTCCTGAGTTTGGGCATATTCTTTTAGTTCAACCTCTGAGTGCTTACGTTTGGTTATGTCCTGATGAGTCCCAAACATCATCAAAGGTTTTCCATCTTCAGTCCAGGTAAACACTTTTCCCCTGTCCTGAACCCATATCCATTCTCCACTTTTATGCTGCATTCTTGCTTCAAACTTATAATAATCCAATTCACCATTAAAGTGTTTATCCAATAACTCTCCTGATTTTTTAAGATCGTCCGGATGGGTAAACTTTATCCAGGTATCAATCGAA
>JAOZPU010000233.1:0-2427 GCA_029932585.1 Spirochaetia bacterium
CAGTGTTTTTATTCGATCTACATCCTGTGGCCCTGGATCATCCTTACGTTTAACAGGACAGGCTGTAATACAGATATTTCTTTTTATCAGCTCTTTTACAAGTTTTGGGTCATCGATTGTATTTATTCCATGATCAATACGTTCTACTTTAAGTATATTAAGTGATTCCCATATATGCTGTACGGAATTTTTTTGGTCAACATCATTATGTACTGTAAGATGGTATCCCTCTTTTTTTGCTCTGGCATATACTTCTTTAAACTTTGATGGAGGATTACCATCCTCTGGTCCTGAATCAAGTCCGAAACCAAGAATCTTAGAACGATGTTTTGTTGCCTGATCAAGCATTTCAAAAGCACTTTCTACACTCCGTTCCCTATTTGCACACATAATTAAATTGGCTTTTATCTCAAAAGCTTTTTCTCCATCCCTGCGCCCTTCATAAATCCCATTTATTACTGTATTAAAAGATATTCCTCTGGAAGTATGTGCCTGGGGATCAAAAAAGAGTTCTATATAAACTATATTATTAGCTTTGAGAGTTTTAAGAAGATTATAGGTTGCATAATAAAAATCATCCTGGGATTTAAGAACAGTAAGAGCTTTGTTGTAATGAGACAAAAATCCTTCAAGACCAGGTTGCCTGTTTTGAAGTGAAAGTGTGACCTCTTCTGGTGTCCTAAAAAAATCACATCCATTTCGGACGGCCAGCTTTGCAACTGTTTCCGGGCTTAAAGATCCTTCTATATGTAAATGCAGCTGAGCTTTTGGAAGGTTAGTTATAAATTCCTGCATATCATGATTTTCCATATATTCATTTCCTTTTACTACGAGACTAATATTATATAAGCAAATAACATGCCAATAACAAATTATTTAATAAAACTGCTTAAATACCTTTCCTATATTAAATTTGTAAAATAATCAGGCTTAGACAGCTTGATATTCACTAATTTTTAGATTAATCTTTTTGTTATGAGTTGAAATCGACTTATTTTTTTCACAGGAGGAATTCCAATGCTTCAGGATTTAACTATTGGTGTAATTGCTGTAGACCAGGATGATAAAATTGTGGGGTATAATAGATCTGCAGCTAATCTTCTTAGTAAAAAAGAATTATTAGGCAGCCTATTTAAGGGAAAAGTCAATAAAACCTCCACTAAAATATCAATTGAAGAGGTTCGATTTGTCAGCAATAAAACAAATATTCAAAAAATTTATCATTTACGCACCCTGGCAGACAATGACCGTGATTTTTTTAAGCAGGTACTGGAAAACTGTTATGATGAAATATTTGTATCTGATATCAATACATCCAGTTTATATGTAAATCCTACATTTGAAAGACATTATAATGTGGATAGAAAAAATGTTATTAATAACAGGGATTTTATGTTTACAAATTCTCTAATTAAAAATTCTCCTGCATACATAACTCTGGAAACAAAAAGACCTGCAACAATAGAGATAAAAACATCTACAAACAGAGATCTTTTAATTTCCACAAAACCCGTTTTTGATGATTCCGGTGAAATAAAGTTTGTAGTAGGTACAGCCAGAGATATTAGTGAGCTTCGAAAAGTACAGGAGGAGTTGTCCCATTCTTTTAATCTGGTAAAAAAGTATGAAAACGTACTTGAAAGGACAAATAATCAAAATAGTACATTTGGGAATCAGTTTATCTATTCCAGTGAGACTATGAAAAATCTGATAAATACTGTAGATCGTATAGCGAAAGTTGATTCTACAGTTCTAATAACAGGTAAATCAGGCACCGGAAAGTCTCATATTGCTCAGCGGATCCATTCTTTAAGTCATAGAAATAAAGGACCCTTTATTACTATTAACTGCACAACAATTCCAGACAGTTTAATTGAGTCTGAGCTTTTTGGGTATGTACCAGGGGCATTTACAGGAGCCTCAAAAAAGGGAAAAGACGGACTTGTATCAATTGCTCATAAAGGAACTCTATTTCTTGATGAAATTGGCGAATTATCTCCTGGTATTCAGGCAAAGCTTCTGCTATTTATTCAGAATCATGAGTTTTTACCTGTAGGATCAACAGAAACAAAACATGTAGATGTCCGGATAATAACAGCAACCAATAAAGATTTAAAAGAACTTATAAGTGAGGGTACATTCAGGGAGGATCTCTACTATCGGCTCAATGTAGTTGAAGTTAAGGTTCCAGCTTTAAGGGATAGAAAGGAAGATATTATTCCTCTGCTTATGCACTATCTAAAACATTATGATAATAAGTATAATTTTAATCACAGGTTGTCTGAGGATTCAGTAGAAAAGCTTCTGGCTTATCCCTGGCCAGGGAATATTCGTGAACTTCAAAATGTTATTGAAAATTTAGTGGTTACCACTCTTGATCATGTAATCGAACCCCGTCATTTCCCTTATCAGTTTTTTGAAGAACAG
>JAOZPU010000233.1:2527-3884 GCA_029932585.1 Spirochaetia bacterium
GATTAATACAACTTGGCATGAATATTGCATTTATATCTATGATTCTAATATCAAATCAATTTTTGGAGGATGGGTATCTTATGAATGAAGAGATCGATAAAAAAGGAAAGCCAAATGTAATAATGGCCGTGCTTCCCCTGGTAATTACAATTGTGTTGCTTATATACCTTGTTGTTATCAAGGGTGGTGCACCGCATATTGCCATAATTTGTGCTATTGCTGTAACTGCACTAATGTCCAGGTTTAGAGGTTATCACTGGAAAGAAATGCTTGATAGTATGGTTAAGGCTGCATCAACTACTTTGCCTACAATGGGAATTGTTATGTTAATTGGAATGCTGGTTGGATCGTGGGTAATTACCGGAACAGTTCCATTGTTAATAGTTTATGGGTTTAAAGTTATAAGTCCAGGAATTTTTCTACCTGCAGTTTTATTGATCAGTGCATTGATTTCTCTTGCGACAGGTACAAGTTGGGGAACATTGGGAACCATTGGTCTTGCTTTTATGGGTATAGGTGCAGGAATGGGTGTTCCGGCTTATCTGACAGCAGGTGCTATTGTTTCGGGTGCTTTTTTTGGAGATAAAATCTCTCCTCTTTCGGATACTACAAATTTTTGTTCCGGTCTTGTAGGGGTTAACCTTTACAAACATATTGTTCAAATGATGCCCAGTACTATTCCTGCAATGGTTATTAGTTTTATCCTTTATTGGGTATTAGGCATGGAATATGCCGGTGCACAGATTTCAACAGCTGGTACTGAGGAAATTGTAACAGCTCTAACTACAACTTTTAAACTGAGCCCTGTTTTATTGCTGCCTCCTGTTGTTGTCATCGTACTTGCAATAAAGAAAATACCGCCTCTACCTACAATGTTTGCAGGTATCCTGATTGCAATTATTCTTGCAGTTATTACTCAGGGTGCAGGTCTTGAAGCTATTTTAGGAACAGTTATGTATGGATACTGGAGTAATACTGGTGTTGAAATTGTTGATACCCTGCTGTCAAAGGGTGGTTTGAATTCTATGCTTTGGATAGCAGCTTTGATGATTCTGGCTGTAGCATTCAGTGGTTTATTGCAATTAACCAGATCTATAGAAGTATTAATTGAAACTGTGGTATCTTTTGTTCGCGGTATTGGAAGTGCGGTTGTATCAGCTTCTGTTAGTATGCTTCTTTTAATTTATACCTCTGATCTATACATTGCCTATACAGTAACTGCCCGTGTATTCAGTCCTGTATTCAGAGGGAAAGGGTATTCTGGTACTAATGTATCCCGGATTCTGGAAAACAGCGGTACAATGATGACAGCTCTTGTTCCCTGGGGTGCAGCAGGTGTTTATGTAACTGCTATGCT
>JAOZPU010000075.1 GCA_029932585.1 Spirochaetia bacterium
GGGGGGATTCGAACCCCCGGAACCCGGTTAGGGTTCATACGCTTTCCAAGCGTACTCCTTCGGCCTCTCGGACACCTCTCCATAAAGAAACATATATAAATCGGGGCAACCCGAAGTATTCAAAATACCCGTTCGAATTCCCCTCTCCTATCGGAGAGAGAGGGATTCGAACCCTCGGAGCTGACAAGCAGCTCAACGGCTTTCGAGGCCGCCCGATTCAACCACTCTCGCATCTCTCCAAAGCGGCAGGTTCATTTTGTACCCAAGAGGATTCGAACCTCCGACCTTTAGGTCCGCAACCTAATGCTCTATCCAGCTGAGCTATAGGTACAAAAAAAACGGAGAGGGAGGGATTCGAACCCTCGGTACCGTCACCAGTACAACTCCTTAGCAGGGAGCCCGATTCAACCGCTCTCGCACCTCTCCAGAATAAACATACCTAAAAACTAAAATCAGTATAGAATTATACTGACATCTCGGAGAAGGTGGGATTCGAACCCACGGAACCTTGCGGTTCAATAGTTTTCAAGACTACCTCCTTCGACCACTCGGACACCTCTCCAAAGGATAGAAATTAACTTCCTATCGGTGTTCAAATATATATAAATAGAGCCCCGTTTGTCAACACAGGAAAACGCCCCATTGAAAGTATAACTGCAGACAAAACCCTTACCTGGAAAAAGAGTACAATAACTCTATTTCTTCTTTCCAAATTTCCGGATTTGGAGTTTCCAGAATAAGGGGCATATTATCAGTTCTGGGATCCTCAATAATAAACCTGAAAGCTTCCAGCCCAATATTTCCCTTCCCAAGAGAGTCATGCCTGTCTACCCTGCTTTCAAACTCACTTTTAGCATCATTCAAATGAAAACCTTTTAAATATTTCATACCTACAATAGAGTTAAATTGCTCCATAGTTGTATCATAAGCTTCCTTTGTCCGAATATCGTAACCTGCTGCAAAAATATGACAGGTATCAATACAAACACCGATTCTTGATTTATCATTTATATTGACTATAATCTCGGCTAAATGCTCAAACATATAACCAACATTGTTTCCCTGACCGGCCGTGGTTTCCATAACAAAAAGAACAGAATCAGTCTCTTCTAAAGCAGTATTTATCCCTTCTGATATTAATTTCAGAGATTCTGATGGGTCAATCTTACCTAAATGACTGCCTGGATGAAAGTTAAGGAGCTTTAAACCTAACTGTTCAACTCTTTTTGCTTCTACAATAAAAGCATCCAGAGATTTAGCTCGTTTCTCATTATCTGGATTACCAAGATTTATTAAATATGAATCGTGAGGCAGAACCATGTCAGCTGATATTCCTGCATTATCCAAATTAGTTTGAAATTCATGAATAGACTTTTCTGTAAGAGGAGGAGAAACCCATCGTTTTTGATTTTTTGTAAATAATGCAAAAGCCTTTGCACCAAGAACCTCAGCATTTAATGGTGAATTCTCTACTCCACCGGAAGCACTTACATGGGCACCTATATATTTCATCTGATCATTATAAACTACTATCTACGGGCTACGTCCAGCAAAAAAAATTTATTTAATCCAATAAATTTTGGATATATGTAGAAAATATGGTAAAATACTTTATCTTTGGATAATATATGTAGTACATTTAATAAAGGAAACACAAAGTGATAGTCAAGTTTTCCAGACATGCAAAAAGGAGAGCAAAACTCTATAATATCTCTGAATCAATAGTTGAAGAAATAATGTTGAAATTAGATTTAGAAAATGGGAAACATGAGATAATAACAGAGGTGTTGGGATTTAAGTATCCCCTAAAGCTTGTAGTTGATGTTAATGATAATAAAATTATAGTCATCACTAATTATCCGTTAAAAAAAGGAGTATCCAATGAAAGTACATTATGATGAAGAGATCGATGCTCTTTACCTGGAACTTGGAAAAGAGAACCCCGATGGCGTCATTGAAATATCAGAAGGTATAAATATTGATACTACTTCCCAAGGAAAATTAACGGGAATAGAAATACTGGCAGCATCGAAAAAAATAGATATAAACACCATCCTGACATACACCCTTGAACTGGACAAAAATTTATTATCGAAGGATACTGTTGTACAGGGTGCTTAAATCAAGTAATTTTTTCTTATTTTAGACAGCACTTTTCCTGTTAACTAAAATAACACCAGCCATAATAACCCCACCACCAAATATCTGTAGAAGTGTAAGAGTTTCATTTAAAAATAAAAAGCTTACAATAATTCCAAAAACAGGTGGAAGATTTGCATAGATTGAGGTTTTAGTGGAACCAATATGTTTAATTCCTCTATACCATAAAATATTAGCAATACAGGTTCCAAATATTCCAGTAAATATTACTCCTGTCCATGCAATAGCAGAAATAGAATGAAAAGGGATAAGTAAAACATCCTTAGCAGATATAAATAAAAACGGGACAAAGGAGAACAAAATTACAAGAAACATTACCTGATAAAGGGAATATTTATTTATTAAAAACTTTGATTTAACTGTATAAACAGCAAATCCCATCTCTGATACAATAAGTAGAATTACACCTTTTGAGTATGTCCCTTCCAGAGAAATTCCACCCTTTGTACCAAGGATAATAATAGTAATTCCAACAATTGAAAGAACAATACCCGTAATTGTCCTAAATGATATTGTTTCTGATTTACTAAGTAAATTAATAAGTACAACATTAACCGGTAAAGTAGCCATTATCAGTGCAGAAATACTTGCAGAAGTATATTTAACCCCTATAGGAAAACATATTTGAAAAATAAAAAATCCAAACAGACCTATAATTGTAAAAAGTAACCAGTCTTTTTTTTCAACACGCTTCCATGAACCTGAAATAAGTAAAAATAAACCAGATACTATTAGTGCTGCAAATAATCGTAAACTACTAAAAGGAAATGCTTCTATTTCCAGCAAACTAACCTTCATAAAAGCAGGGGTTACCCCCCAGAAAAGTGTAACCAGCACAAGAAGCATATGAGTCTTTAGATTAGTACTAATCCTGTTCAAAACCTAACTCTCTTCCACTTCCTGACTTAACATTTTATCTCCATCAAAGATAAAATGCCCTTTGATATACTTGCCACTTATTGCGAGAGGCAGCCAAAGCTCATCATCGGCCCACATTTTATTATAAGGTATTTCATCCACGGCCTGCCAGAAAGGATCAGCCTCATCGGTTTCTACCATATCACCAGTGCAATCATCTGCAAAGTACACAATACCTTTTAAAGAATATCCATCTTTAAAAATAAATGATAATTGACCAACCTCTTTAAGATTTAAAGGAGTAAGACCTGTTTCTTCCTGGACCTCTCTTACAGCTGCTTCTATTGGCATCTCAGCAAGTTCAACTCTGCCGCCCGGGGCGTTAACTTTGCCAGCACCAAGTCCTGTTTTCTTATTAATAAGAAGAACTTTATCATCTTTAAAAATATAGGTTATAACAGCAGTTTCTTTTGGTTCCCATGCGTCCCAGTCAACTTCCTGAACAGTATCCGGGTTATCTGTAAAAGCTTCTTCCTTAGCTTCCGCGGCTTCCTTCTCTGCAGCTGCTTTTATCTCTTCCTCAGTTTCCGGTTGACAACTGTCACATAAATTATTGTCCCAGTAAGCAATTTTAGTAAAGTTCATTTTTTCATTACAGTTTTCACACTTTATTTTAAAAACAAAGATCTTTGTTCTAAGTAAGTATAAAAGTGCAAGAGCAAAAATAAAAGAGGGAATAAGAAATATATCAGACAGCTCAAAATGCTGAATCAAAACAAGTTCTACCTGTAAAAAAAGAAGAACTCCAGCCACCCATAATGTGGCAAGACGTTTACGGTTACCATGTTTAACATGTTTCCGCTGGGTGAGATTAGCTATTAGAACAGCCATCATTAAATAATAAAGGGGTTGAGAAAGTTTTAGTGCAATCATGAGAATGACACTACATTTTAGTAATACCAAAGTCAAGGTTTTTGTAGCACAAACCATGTTAATAGGTTATCATTGCTTCATGCAAGAAGTTCAAAATAGTACAGATACAAACGATTTTCTAAAAAGTCTTGGTTTCCCCAGTGTCAGGATTCACCATTCATTTAACCACTTTGATTTTTCCAGAGATTCAAGAAGGATGCTGGTAATAGGTCCAATGGGTTCCGGGAAGACAGAATATTCATCCAGAGTGTGGAGAGATTCTCTGGTAGCTCTTAAAAAGAGTCAGAAAATTGCAGATTTGACATCAACCAGAGGCTCAGACAGGAGAAAAGTTTTTTTTATACGATCAATGCTGGATAAAAACCGGTTCCCTGATTATCCGGATGATGCACTGGCCTATAGAGGTGGCTATGAACGCTGCGGTAATAATATTGCCCATATAAGTGACTCATTCGAACTGGAGAATATCCTTAAAGAAAATAAAGATATTGGTACATGGATAATAGATGAAGCTTCTTTTTATGATGAAAGGCTGGTTTATGTAGTTCGAAATGCCAGTCAGGAAAAAGGGCTGAACTTTATATTCCCTACTTTAATTTTAAATTTCCGAAAAGATATTTTTAATTCAACAGCACGCCTTATGTTGGAAACAGCAACAGATGTTTTCCCCCTTACAGCCTATTGTGAACATAAAGACTGTATTGAAGATTCCTTTTATACATATAGGTACTATACAATCGAGGGGAAGGAATGTCCTTCACTTTACTTTGACCCTCTTATTGTTATTGGTGGAGATAGAGAAAAGCTTGGATCCCTTGAACCTAACTACTGTACCAGATGTGATAGTCACCATTACTTACCAGGAAAAGAGTATACTTTTTTTACCTTAAAACCTCTTGGAGAAACTGCAGCAGCAGGGAATGTGGCTCCTCTTAAAAAAGAGCTCCAGGCATTAAAAAATAGTATTGAAAAGTCTGTACTTTACAAACATCTTCATGAACGATATGACAATAATCCTGAAGCGAGGATAAATTTAAATTCCTTATTGGTAGATTTTATTTCCGAAAAGGCTCTTATATACCTGTTTTCAGAACAAAATCTTATAACTGAAGATCTTTTATTAAAGCTGATTGAGGATCTTGATCTAAACCGACGTTACATGGAAAAAACTCTTGCAGATAACAGAAGGCCAATTAATCTGGATCAGCGATTGCTGTTGTAAATAATAAAAGTGCTCAGAGGGTCATCATGGCAAAAAAGAAAATAGTTTTTGAATGCATAGAGTGTGGGCACCAGGATCCTAAGTGGCTGGGAAGATGCCCATCCTGCGGTGGGTGGAATACAATGGAACAGATAACCCGTAGTAGCGTTGCATGCAACGCCGCTACAGGGAATCATGAATCGCCTGGATTATCCTCAAAAGGTACAATTATGCTTCAAAATATAGATATCTCTGAAGTTCCACGTTTCAGTTCAGGGTTTGCTGAAGTAGACAGAGTCCTGGGCGGTGGAATAATGAGAGGATCAGCTATTCTTCTGGGAGGGGAACCAGGAATAGGAAAGTCCACTTTAATGATGCAGATTGCTGGATCAGCCAGGATTACTAATAATTCGACTGAATCGGGAAAAATTCTATACATATCAGGTGAAGAATCTGCCAGCCAACTAAAAATGAGAGCAAATCGTCTTAACATTAATTCCAGCAATATAGAAATTTTAATTGAATCTGATTTAGGAAGAATACTTGATGCCCTGGATAAGTCAAAACCCAAATTGATAGTAATGGACTCTATTCAAACTGTAGTATCCGAGGAAGCTGGTAAAGTACCGGGAACTGTTAATCAGGTAAAATTTTGTGGCCATTCACTTATTAGCTGGAGTAAAAATAACAATGCAGCAATATTTTTTATTGCACATGTTACAAAAGAGGGTGTAATAGCCGGACCAAAAATTGTAGAACATATGGTAGACACTGTACTTTACTTCGATCACTCCAATTCCGGTATACGTTTTGTAAGGGCTGCAAAAAATAGATTCGGTTCTGTAGATGAACTTGGTCTTTTTACAATGGAAGCCTCAGGATTAAAAGAGGTAAAAGATCCATCAACCCTCTTTCTAATTCAACGTAATGACGGAATGCCCCCGGGTATTGCAGCCGTTCCAGTATTTGAAGGTTCCAGAGCATTGATGGTGGAAATACAGGCTCTTACTGTTCCGGCTAAAAGTGGATTTTCAAGAATTTATTCCGATAGAATTGACAATAACAGAGTATCCAGAATAGCTGCTGTTCTTGAAAAAAATATGAGCCTGCGTTTTTCCGATCAGGATATCTATGTAAATGTAGCCGGAGGAATGAAACTTAATGAGGTTGGCATAGAACTGGCCCTTGCCTGTGCTCTATATTCTGCAAGAACAAACATTCCATTCCCAAAAGAAACAGCTGTAGCCGGAGAAATAAGCCTTGCCGGAGAAATTCGCCCTACAGCACACATGGAAAGAAGAATAAAAACAGCAGTAGAAATGGGATTCAAAAAATTCATTGGCCCAAATCCCGTAGAGACGATGCATGCAACGTCTAAGAACAGAATCTACACTGGATCAAAAAACATATCTGAAAGCATAAAATTAATATTCAGCAAACCGTAGGGGCAGCCTCAAGGGTCGGGTACCGATCCTTGTGACTGCCCTGAAACAGAAATAATACAACCCGTACAGACGCGATTAATCGCGTCTCAAATACGAAAAAATTACCTAATCAGATTAAGCAAAAATGGAAAAGCAATAAATGTTCCAATAGAACTTCCTACACTTGAAAGAAAGAACACTACGAGTGCATGTGTAAATCTATTCCGAAAAAACCCACGTATAGTTAATATATCTTCAGGAAGATTTTCGAAATCTGACACTCTGGGTCTTCTTATATAACCTTCAAATAAACCGCTTACAAGTCCAACACCTATAGTTGGATTTAAAGATGTAAATGGTGCTGCAAGAAAAGAAAGAAGAATTGTAAGAGGATGCGCAAGAGCAATTAATGCACCTAAACCAGAAAGAATTCCATTTACCATGAACCAGTAAATGAACATCTCTATTCCCTTATTCCAACCAGATTTGTAAAAACCAAATCCCATAAGACCAGTAATAATTATTGGTATTAACCAGGGAATAAATTTCTTTATTTTGGATGGTTTAGGAACCTGACTTATTTCAGTAAGATCTTTTGAAACTTTACCTTCATGAAGATCATTTAACCATTTAACCATTCCATTTGCATGACCAGCACCTATAACCGCAACTATTTTTTTACCAGGGGAAGTAAATATATTTGTTGCAAGATACTGATCTCTTTCATCTATAAGGACTTCTTTAACAGATGGAAGATATTTTGCCATCTCTTCCATCATATCCTGAAGAGCACTTTTTTCTTTTAATTTTTCAATTTCTTCCTCAGTAAGCTCTTCTTTAGAAAAAATTGAAGAAATCATTGCTGCAAGCATCTTGTTTTTATTCCAAAAAGATGACTTTGACCAGGCACGTCGCAAAGTTACCTGTATTTCTCTATCACTGAATGAAAAAGGGATCCCAGCTTCTTTTGAAACTTCAATGGCAGCCTTCATATCCTCACCAGGAGTTGTTCCAAGATTTTTCCCCATTTTCCGCTGAAAAGAGGTAAGCACAAGGTTAGCCAGAAGAAGAAATCCTTTACCTTCTTTTAAAACCTTATCTATTTTCATATTTTCCCAGTTCTGACCCTCTGACATAGTTTTATAACGGGAAGCATCTATTTCAACACAAACATGATCGGGTTTAACTTCTTCAATTACTTTTTTTACTTCTTCTATGCTATCCTGGGAAATATGAGCTGTTCCAACCAGAATAATTTCTCTATCACCCAAAATAAGGGGAGTTATAGTATCGCTTTCCTTCAAGATCTTTCTCCTATAATTTCAATCTAATCTACTAATTTATCTTTCAACTCATATTCAGCCAAATCTGTTTCAAACATCCCAAATATTTTTGCATCTGCTACTTCCAAAAAATAAATATTTGCAAGTCGTTGGTTGCCCATTAGTTTATAATATGTGGCAACATAAAATAAGACTCTACTTTTTAAAGGAAGTTTTGTCTCTTTGGTTAATTTACTTACTAAATAGGAATCATACCCTGCTTCCACAAACATTCTGGCAATATCATAGAAATAACCATCTCTGGACATATTATCCATTGCTGATTTAATAACAGTTATTCCACCTTCTTTGTCTCCATCAGCATACCTGGAAATACCTTCCATTAAAATATAAGCAGGATCCTCTGGAATGTTTTCTCTGGTTTTTTCAAATAATTCTGCTGCATGCCCATAATTACCTCTAATATATTCAATAAGAGCCAGAGGTTCATATGCATAATAATAATCCGGTCTAAGTTCAATTACACGATTAAAATCTAAAGCTGCCTCATTGTAATTTTTTCTTCCATTACTAATACCAGCCCTATATACATATGCATAAAAAAAGTCAGGATCTATTTCAATAGCCTTATTAAAGTCACTAAATGCACCTTCTATATCATTTACAAAAAGGAGTAATTTCCCACGGTCAACATAGTTCCAGTAATATTCATTGTTAAGTTCAATTGCCTTTGTCAGATCGGAAATTGCGCCATTTGCATCACTTAGTCCAGCCCTGGCTTTACTTCGATCAGTATAGGCAAAAGAATAATCAGGGTTTATTTTCACTACATGATCAAACTGTTCAATGGATTTCTCATACGATTTTTCTCTAAGAAGAAGATTACCATATCCCACTCTGGCAACTATATTATCCTCATTAAATTGAATACTCTTTTTAAAGGCATCTTCAGCTTTATCATATTTTTTATCAGTAAGAAAAATTTCGCCTAAATACGACAAAGCCTCTGCATTTTCGGGGTCCAGTTCTAATACCGAATTCAGTTTATCTTCCTGAGCAATAGTATTGCCTTCCAGTCCTTCAAGAAATGACATATTTAAAAGAGCCTCAATATTATTTGAATCTGCAGATATTAATGAATTAAGAACAGATCTGGCTTCACTTAATTTCCCAACGGTTAATAATAGGGAAGAATGTAATAGCTTCGTTTCTTCACTATCAGGGTTTTTAGAATATGCTTTTTCAAATAATTCCAATGCTTTAAGAGGATCTCCAACATTCATATAGAATCCTATACTCTCGTATGGTGACAACTCAACTTCAAGTTCTTTCTCTACCGGATTCTGCGTTATTATATCTGTAGTAGTCGTAGCACAACCAGTCAATAGTATAAGTACTACCAGAAATAATGTGAAAATTCTCACTATCGGCTCCTAAAATATAAAAAATATTCTATTTCTATTTTTCAATGTTAGAAAACAATATACTGTCTGTATTCAAAATAAACAAGGTTGATATTTTAATCTTTCATTGTTATTATGCCCTTGATGAACACCAAAATTAAAAATATTTACTACCTCGTACCCCTGTTTTTCCTTTTTGTTACTGTACTTCTAGTATTTCTTGAGTTTAATAACAGAGATAATTTTTTTAATATACAAATTGATTCTATTCATTTATCAGGCACCGGAGAGCAGGGACTGGATAAAAATAACATATCTAATGTTAAATTATCAGTACCGGGACTTACAATAAACCTTTCAAAAGAACCAATTACAGTTCTTGATTCTGAAGGGACCATCTCTTCTGCAAATCTTACTGGCTATAAAAGTACCGAATCAGGTTTCACTCTTTCTTTTTCAAATTCCCTTATAATGTCAATTAGTACAAACGAATCAGAAAGTATAATATTCAATATTGAATATTCCGGCGAGTCTTTAAATACATTAATCCTCCCGGTAAAATTTATGTCAGATCTCCATCAGGTTTCATATTTACCTTGTTTTTCCTATACTGTTTCCAGCACAAATTATATAGTTGCTGCCAAAAGCGGATCTGTATTTGATTTAACGGCAGGCTCATTAATACTTCCTATAACGGACAATTCGGCATCTGTTACAATTGATAAAATTGGAGATAAAGACCCTTTACAGTACTATTTCTTTGGGGATAAAGGACCAGTTCCCACAGATATTTATGAATCCACAGTGGAAAATTTTATAAGTACAGCCTACGAGGGATGGCGTACAGGGCGATTTAATTCTGGAACAGGAGAATGGATTTTAGCTGATGGAACAAATGGCTTTGATAACAATCTTCTAACCTCATTTATTTCAGAAAGCCTAAAACGGGGCCGTCTGGCTCAGATAGCAAATATTGTAGATGCGGTTAATAACAAGGAAGACTATTTTACCTTTCTTAGTGCAACTTTCTCAGGCAATATTGTTAATACAAATTCTTTAAGACGAACTATTGACGATGCCCTTAAAAAAAGAATATCAACAGCAGCAAAAACCGGAGATATTAGCCTTTTTTATGAAACAAACCTTATGCAGGAACTATCATGGATTTCATCATCTGCCTTATTCAGAGATTTTAGCAAGTTTGTCTCGTCTATAGATCTGGGAACCAGGTTTGAACCAGCTGTGCTTACAGGAATGATAGAAGTCTATATGGCTTCAGTAAAAGCAGAAAGTGATCAATCTGATCTAATGAGACTATTTTCTATAATAGAAGAACAAATATTTCCATCACTCACACGAATTAATAACGGACTTTTTCTTGCAGGAGGAAAAGAAAGCCTGTTTGATACCCTGCTTACTATAAGAACAGGGTTTGCCCTATATGAAATTGGTAAAATTGAATCAAATACCCTATTTGAAACTATTGGAAGAAGTATGATAGTTAGTGTTCTCCTTCTGTCAGACGATTCAGGTCTTATTCCTGAATTCATTGATAGGGAAGGTAAATTCCATGGGAACAACTATTTTGGTGCTGACACACTATATCCAAATTTAATTTCAAATGAATATTACCCTCATGTAGTAAATTTCAAAGGAACTGCCGGTACAGATATCTCTGTATGGACAGCAGCAAATACTGTGTCCTATATATCTAATAAGAACACTTCTGTATTTGAATTTACATATCCCAGAGGCGGTGTTCATCATGTAGTTATAAAGGGTGTGGAACCATTTACAAATCTTCAGATGAATGGGATAAACTGGAACAGTGATAAAAGATTCCAATACTATTCAAGTGGATGGGTTTATGATAGAGAAGAAAAAACTCTGTATGTTAAAATTACCCAAAAAAGGATAAAAGAAAAAATAGTATTAAATTATAGAGAAACAACTGTAATCAATACTGAAACAACAGGGGAATAGCTCTCTAAGCCATAACTTCCAGGGCTGTATCAATCCTCCCAAAAGGAGGACTTACCTGAATACCTGCAATTTGATTTTTCATCTGCTCAACAAGATTCCTGGCAATAAGTATTCCCTCTTTTCTTGCAGATTCTTTAGTCTCCTGTTTTTCCATCCTTTTCATAATATGTTCGGGAATACTCACACCAGGAACTTCATTATGAAGAAATAGAGCATTCCTATAGCTGGCCAAAGGCCAAATTCCTGCTATAACAGGAACACCAGTAGATTTTATACTTTCAATAAAATGACTCAGCACCTCTAAATCAAAAACTGGTTGTGTAATAAAATAATCTGCACCAGCTTCTGCCTTTATAAATGCTCTTTCAATCTCTTTATCTACAAACTGAGCTGTAGGATTTATTCCAGCACCAATAACAAAGGAAGTTTGAGAGGGAATTTTCTTTCCCCCTAAGTCAATACTCCTGTTTAAACTCACTGCTAAAGATATAAGACCAATGGAATCAACATCAAAAACACCGGTTACATCTGGATAATTCCCTGCTTTAGGAGGATCACCGGTAATTGCAAGTATATTTCGAAGACCAGCAGCTTGTATACTTAACAGCTCCGATTGAAGCCCAATTAAATTTTTATCCCTGCAGCATATATGAGGAATAGTCTCTATTCCTGTTTTTCTAAATATTTCAACTGAAGTAAGAAAAGCAGAAATTCTTGAAGATGCTCTTGGTCCATCAGGTATATTAATTACATTAATATTACTATTTATAAGTTTTTCAGCTTTATTTAAAACTCCAGTTAAATCAGTTCCAACTGGTGGAACTAATTCAACAGCATTTATCCATTCTCCATTAACAAGAGCCTTCCCTAATGAAGACCTTTCACCTAATTTTACAGGTTCGATAGATAAATCTTCCTCCTGCTTAATAACTATTTGCTGTCTTCTCCCTTTGTCCAGAGAAAGAAAAGCATCTCCCATTTTTTTAATATGTTCCTGAGTTGTACCACAGCACCCCCCAATAACTGAGACTCCTGCATCCAGAAATTTAAGAGAGTATTCTGCAAAATATTCTGGAGAAGCAAGATACATTTGCCGGCCATCAATATCTCTGGGAAACCCAGCATTTGGCATGATTGAAAACGGTTTAGAGATCCTCCCCTGTATTTCATTTAGTATATCAAGCATATCAGCAGGACCCGTTGAACAGTTCATTCCTAATACATCAATAGAATCTTCATCATCAAGCTGCCTGAAAAGATTATAATATGTATCTTTTGTTACTTCTGTTTCTTCATGCCTTAAACTTATCTGTGCCTGAACAGGAATATTAGGATTTACAGATTTTGCAGTCCGTGCAGCAAGAATCAATTCATCCATATTTCTAAAAGTCTCAAATAAAAGAAGATCAACTCCACCTTTTATAAGTGCTTCTATTTGTATTCTAAATGCACCTGCAATATCTTCTTTAGGTGTATTCCCAATTGGTTCCATTCTGACAGAAGTAGGTCCAATAGAACCAGCAACATATAGATCATCTCCGGCAATTTCGCGTGCGAGTTCTACAGACCGAATATTTATTTCTTCTGTTTTTTCTTCCAAATCATATGTACCAAGTTTGATAGGATTAGCACCAAAGGAATTAGTTGTCAGTACCTGTGCACCAGCTTCTGCCATTTTTCGGTGTACGTTTAATATTGTATCCGGAGATGTTAAATTTACATTTTCAAAACACTGATTGATAAATACACCGGAATCATAGATCATTGTACCCATGGCTCCATCAAAAAGGAGAACTCCATTTTTTAACCGTTCAAGATATGGTTTTCTCACCCCTTAGCCGCCCTTTCCCCTAATTCTGCAAGAACTTCCTCTATGGAAATATTTTCTGAGAGAAGAAGAACAAGCATATGATAAATAAGATCTGCTGATTCATAGATAATTTCACTTCTACTGGAAGCAAGTATAAGTTCAATTGCTTCTTCACCGGTTTTTTTTCTAATTTTTTCAGCACCGGATTGGAATAGATGGGTTGTATAGGAACCTTCCGGAAGATCCCTCTTTCTTCTAAGCAACACTTCCTGAAGAAGTTCCAGAATACCTTTATTTCCAGTAGATATAATTTTATCCTCTTTGGTCTTAAAAAGATCACCCTGATCATGTAAAGGGCTGTGTTCTTTCCCAATGCTTAATATTGCCTCATACCACGATGTATGTTCTGAAATATTTAGCATAGATTCCTCAGAATAAGGAAGAAGTCTTCCTGTTTCCTTATGTAAATGCCAAAGCTGTCCCCTTTCAAGGCTCTTCTTAAACCCCTTTTCATTAGAAAGAGATACTTCGAGAATCTGTCCCTGTCTGTCTTTAATTACTAAAGGCAGTATTTTATGAACTAATTCCATTACCATTTTTCTCCATATTCATAAGGTTTCTGATTTTTTTCAATTGCTAATTTAAGATCTATCCTGTTTTCATACACAGCTTTACCAGTTATAACTCCGGCAATCCCTGGATGATTCAAATTAGCAAGAACTTTAAAATCATTTTCACTGCTTATTCCTCCGGAAACTATAACAGGAAGTTTTGATACCTCTGCTATCCGAATACTGTTTGTTATATCCGGGCCTTCCAAAGTGCCATCTTTATCTATATTTGTATAAATAATACTAATTATTCCATTCATCGCCGCTTGTTTTGCAAGATCATCATCCTTCAATAAGGATCCCTCTTCCCATCCGGAAATTTTTACCTCACCTTTTAATGCATCTATGCCAGCTATAAAATAATCCCCATATTTTTCTGTCCATCTACCTGCAATTTCCGGATTTTTTGCAAACACAGTACCAAGAATAAGTCTATCTATTCCAATATGAATAAGTTCTTTAACATCAGCATCTGTCCTAATGCCACCACCTGTTTCTATAACAACATCAATATTATTTCTAATTTTACGAATTATATCTCTGTTGTTTTTCCCCTTTCCCCGAGCCGCATCAAGATCCACTATATGCAGTCGCTCGCATCCAGAACTAACAAGTTTTTTTGCCATTTCAACAGGATCAGATGAGTATGTTGTAGATTCGCTATAATTACCCTTGAGAAGCCGCACACAAGCACCATCAAGGAGATCTATTGC
>JAOZPU010000234.1:0-1134 GCA_029932585.1 Spirochaetia bacterium
TCTCCATTTGCTACTCTAAAGAATAATTTTGATATTAATCATGTTTTTATAAACCCGGAAAGTGAAATAAAACTTAATTCCACAGATTTTAGAGATTCAAAATTATTTAAAACTATATCGGATATAAATCCTGATATATTAATTGTTGATCTCCTTTGGTTCCCCCTTCACCATTTAATAGATAAGCTCCCTGGTAAAAAAATATTTCTAAGCCGTCAGGTTTCTGACAATTTCTTTTCAATTCCACTGGAAGAAAAACCAATTCAATTTAACCCTCAACAGTATAATAAAATTATTTCAATTGAACCCTTTCAAAGCTGTATAGAAATGGAACAAATAAATCCAATTATTTTTAGAAACAAAAATGAAATTATGGATAAAAAAACCGCATTAAACAAACTTGGTTTAAGTAATGATAAACCTGTATGCCTTATAGCCTACAACGGCCATCCGGGAGATTTTCAGCATGTAAAAAAAATATATTCATATCTGGAAGATGAAGATTATCAGATGGTCTATTCAACAAACTACGATGATGGGATATTCCCAATTGTTGATTACTTCAATGCCTTTGATTTAATAATCTGCGGAGCAGGCTATAATGCATTCTGGGAGACAATATATTTCAGTAAAGAAGCAATAATAGTTCCAACCCATGTTAGGTTTGAAGACCCCCAAATAAGAATGGAAATAGGCCCGGATTTTACCTTTCAAGAGAATGGTGCAGATCAACTGGTAGATATTATTCTGAACCTATGAAGAAGATTCTGTTTCCACTTTTACAATTGTACTAACCACTGTCGGAATTAGGATTTATAGGATTTTTGGATTTGAGGATGCCGGCACACAAAATCCTCTTGATCCTTAAATCTGTTAATCCTAATTCAAGCATCTGTTTTACTGTGCCCCTTCCCTTCGTCGGCATTCTCAGCATGATTAACATTATACACCCTCTTAAACTCTAAACTTCTTGCACCAAAATTGATTAGTAAACCTACAGGCAAATAATACGCCTGACAGTAGTTCATAGCCTGGGCCAGATGAACATCCTGCAACTCAATTACAGCCTTAATTTCCACCATAATTGTATCTTCTACAAAGAAATCCACTCTTCTGGTTCCTACTTTAATTCCA
>JAOZPU010000234.1:1234-3870 GCA_029932585.1 Spirochaetia bacterium
CATTTTTGCTTCAGAGATTTATAAATTATTTTTATTGAACAAACAGTTCCTTAAATTTCAAAAACAATTTCTCATCTACTAATTGCTTTGTAGTATACTTATGAAGAATACTGGTAATGAATGTTTAATATGGAATGCCCTCTTTTTTTGCCTCAAACTTTATTCTTTCAAGATCATTTTCTCTTTTAAAACCCCAACCCCACGGTCTCATCGAAACTTACAGTAAGCTTCTTAAGATTACGGTAGCTGACTTCCAGTTTCACCGGGGTATTCCAGTACTCTTTGTATATCTCCATCACAGGGTCACCATTCATTGTATAGCTGACACCTCCTATCCACTCTTCAGTTCCATCACTGATAACGATATCAGTCAGTGGAGTATCACTGTACAAGGTAAAATTATAAAAGTCTCCGTAATCTTCATAATCTGAAAGTCTGATTTCATTTTCACCTATTCTAAAACTTTTTGTTTCTCCTAAAATAAACTCAGGTAAGACTTCTATATTAACATCACTAAGTGCAACCATATAGCAAACCTTACCTGCTATATGCAGAGTTTGGGCTCCTTTGGCTGGAACTGCCCAGCTTTCGACATCAAGGTAGAAACCTGGAACTTCATCATCCCAATCAAACTTATCAGGTTTAAAAAACTCCTGGGTTCTGTCAAAACCGACATAATGCCCCTTTTTAGCAAGGCTTTCTACTTTATCCTCCCAGGCTGATATAGCCTCATCATGGGCGGCAATAAGATCGGTACCTTTATCATCTTCAAAAACTTCCAGGTAAGAATCTTCTAAAACTATACTATTAAAATCACCCTCGTTGTCATTGATCCAGAAGGTAACCTTTGTGGCTGCCCTGTGGTATATTTCATCCGGCCGGTTCTTCTTTACAGAGATCTCCCGAACTTCAACAGACTGAGCCCCAAGAGCTGTAACCATACCCAAAGAAAGAATAACCAGTGTTATAATAACAGTAAAAAACTTCATACACATTCTCCAAATTAAACAATATATAGGAAAGATAAATTGTAACTAATTCAATTACTTTTCGGAATTTTCAGATTATCACAGTGTGTTTGAGCAGTCAATTTTATTTTGGTTTTTATATATTTAATGGTAACGGTATGATTAAAATATTATCAGGAATTAGCATAAAATTTTTACAAACCTATCCTTTAATCTCATTCAATATCCGGGATATCTGCCCAGCCATAAACAGAGGCATATTTAGAATTCCACCATTTACTTTTAAATTTTGCTGAGAAAGTCTTAGACCCAGGGCGCATTTATATTGATCCATATAGAGGCGAAGACTCTTGGACCGGACTGATTTACCACTTTTTACTTCTATAGGGAATATATTATTATCTTGCTGAATTATAAAATCAAGTTCTGCACTTGCCCTGGAAGTCCAATACCGGGGAGCAGTCTCTACCTGAAGAACCAATTCCTGCAATACAAAATTCTCCATAAGAGAACCATTAAATTCAGTAAAAAGCTGATCTCCCATAAGAAGAGTATTTCCTGACAAACCTGCTTTCTTCCGAAGAAGTCCAACATCTGCAAGATACACTTTAAAAGAAGATAAATCATCATAAGCCCTAATTGGTAAACCAGGTTTTATAAGCTTTTGAATTTTGTAAATTAGTCCACTATTTGCCAGCCAGATAATGGAATCTTCAAAGCTTCGGGATCTTCCTCCTGTTTTTACTGTTGAATAGGAAAATTTTTTGTTTTCTCTGGCTAATTGGGCAGGAATGCTATCCCATACCTGCCAAACTTTTGCAACATTCATTTCCATGGAATGTTTTGAAAAATCCCGTTCATAAGAAGTAATAATCTCTGATTGTATACTATTAACCTCTTCCATATCCTTTAATTCTGTCCATGCAAACACAACGGCAGGCATCCCCCCAATAACCAAATACTGTTTTAATCGTTCCATCAGAGGGTTAAAGAATATATCCGGTATTGTACTGGGGAGATTCACCGATTCAAGATACTCAACTAAGCTTATATCACCACATGCAATAAGAAACTCTTCATAAGACATAGGATATAGTTTCATGAAATTCACTTTACCAACAGGAAAAGAGGAAGGCCCGGATAATGCAATTCCCAGATAAGATCCTGTAGCAGCAATATGATATTCAGGAGTTTTTTCTAAAAAATATTTTAATGAATTAAGCGCACTGTTTGATTCCTGAATTTCATCAAGAATAATAAGAGTGTTCCCTGGTACAATTTGCTTTCCATGCAAAAAAGACAACTGTTCAAGAATTCGGAAAGGATCTCTTGTAGTTTCAAAATAAGTTGCAAGGTCTATATTCTCATCAAGATTAAAATATGCAACATCAGAATACTCGAGTCTACCGAACTCTTTTAGCAACCATGTTTTTCCAGATTGCCTAATTCCCTGAAGCAACAATGGTTTACGACGTGGAGATGTCTTCCAATTCTGTAACTGCTTAAATAGTATTCTATACACATAGACCTCTCTATGTTGTGATTATTGGCATATTTACACCTTTTACCAACATAATTTGTGTCAGTATAGCACGTTTTTTCATGATAAGAAAGAATTGTTTGTATTTATTTAAGTTTTTTATATATTGAGAATTTTCTGGAAGATAG
>JAOZPU010000076.1 GCA_029932585.1 Spirochaetia bacterium
CAGTTTTATAAAAATAAAGATGGATCCGGCAAAATGTACTTCATGTAATATTTGTGATGATACCTGTTACATATCAAAAATAAATCCCGATTTTTCACTCTATAAAGATGGTAAAAAACTTGCTGGTAACAGTTTCAGTTGTTCCAGATGCCTTGAATGTGTTGAAAAATGTCCCACAGGAAGTTTAACCTATACTCTATAGAAATCAAAAAGCTTACTTGTGAAACAGTCGGTTTTAGAGTATCCTGTAGATAAATAAGCGGGGGGACAATATGGCACCAAAAATAGTATATGTCACTGGATTCAGACAGCATGCCGGTAAAACTGTAGCAAGTATTGGTCTTATCTCACTTCTTCGTAAATATATGTCCCCTGAAAAAATTGGATACATAAAACCTGTTGGACAGGAACTTATACAACTTTCCGGTGGGGTTAAGGTTGATAAGGATGTAAAAATAATTGAAAAATTTTGTGGAATTCCGGATATGAAACTTGAAAACCTATCCCCTGTTCAGCTGGGATCAGGTTTTACAAAATCCTATTTAAAAAGCGAAGATAAAACTAAAATTTCAAATCAATTTTCAATGGACATTGAACAATCTTTTGAATCTATGTCCAATAAAGATATTATTATAGCAGAAGGAACTGGTCATCCTGGTGTTGGGGGAATTGTAGGATTATCAAATGCCCATGTTGGCAATCTTATAGGAGCAGATATCCTTTATATCTCCGGTGGTGGTATTGGAAAAGCTCTTGATATGCTGGAAGTTGATCTATCGTACTTTTTATATATGAAAAGTAATGTCAGAGGAATACTTTTCAACAGACTAATACCGGATAAAATTGATACTGTAAAAGAATTTATTACAGAAAAACTTCTTCGGGAGATGTATCCGGATTTCAAAAACCCATTGAGTATTTATGGCTATCTTCCAACTATTGAGGATCTTCCAAATCCCTCAATGGCTGTTGTAAAAAAACATTTAAAAAAGGCTGAAGTCATAGGAGACCCTAAAACTGATCCATGGCACAAAACCTGCAGATCCATAAAAATAATCAGCCTTCAGGAAGAATACCTTGATCTGGAAAAATTTCTCCACTCGGGTGATATAGTTGTAATTGCAGCAGGATCAAAAGGAAGAATTAAAAAAATTATCGAATACAGCGATAAATTATCAAACCCTATTGGTGGTATAGTTGTTTCCTGCATAAATGAAGACAGAGGATTAAAATCGGAAAACTTAGATAGAATAAATAAATCTAAAATTCCTACATTATTGCTAACAGATAATACAGAAACAGTAGAACGAAAGCTGTTTTATACCTTTGAAAATGCAAAAATCCAACTCTATGACAATAAAAAAATAATTGAGATTGAAGATATGTTTAACGAACATTTCCAAATGGATAAATTTCTGGAACATTTTTTAAACTAAGACAATATTTTTCAATCAGATTAAAATAAATAATTTTTAACAGAGGATTGACGAAATGACAACTCCTATTAATAAGCATGTCAAAAGTGCTAAAAAGTTTTTAACTGACAATAAGATGAGCCCTGATCAAGTTAATATAGATAAAATATGTTCCATATTTTTAGATGAAATGGGGAATGGTCTTTCTGGAGTAAAGTCATCCTTAATGATGATACCTACGTACATCGAGACTGAAGAAAATATCCCTTTAGGTGAATCTGTAATTGTCCTTGATGCAGGTGGAACAAATTTCAGAACTGCCACAGTAAAGTTTGATAAACCAGGCATTCCAACAATTACTAAATTTCAAAAATTCCCCATGCCGGGAACAGGAGATGAAGGGCATGTCAGCAAACTGGAATTCTTTGATAGAATCGCTGATTTTATGAAAGAATCTGTATCTGACAGTTCAAAAATTGGATTTTGCTTTTCTTATCCTACAGAAATATTTCCATCTGGAGATGGAAAATTAATTCACTTTGTTAAAGAAGTTAAAGCTCCTGAAGTTGAAGGATCAATAATTGGTGAAAACCTCCTTACTGCTCTAAAACGAAAAGGTCTTGATTATAATAAAGATATTGTAATTTTAAATGATACTGTAGCAACCTTACTGGCCGGTAAAGCCCAGGAAAAACAATATGAGTCTTATATAGGATTTATTCTGGGAACAGGTACAAACTGCAGTTATATAGAGAAAAATTCCAGTATCGGAAAACTACAAAATCTGGATTTAAATAAGAGCCAGGCAATAAACATGGAAAGCGGCCAGTTTGATCTCTTTAAAGGAGGATTACTGGATCTGGAATTTATGACTACAACAGATAAACCTGGTGAAGGAAGATTTGAAAAAATGTTATCAGGAGCTTATCAGGGACCTTTAGCCCTCTTTGTCTTAAAAAAAGCAGCAGAGGGAGGTCTTTTCTCTGATAATTTCAAAACATTTATATTAAATCTTTCTGAATTAAAACCAGCAGTGATGGATGGATTTTTGAATAATCCTGAAAACTCCATAAATCTATTAGGAAAATTTTGTTCTATAAAATCAGATAAAATAATTCTTTATACACTTATGGATCAGCTTATCGAACGGGCTGCAAAACTTACAGCATCTCAACTTGCAGCAGTGGTTTTAAAAACAGGAAAGGGTGACAATCCGACACTCCCTGTTTCTATTACAGCAGATGGAACAACTTATTATAAAACCAGAAGTCTTAAATTTAGAACCGAATTTTATCTAAAAGAATACCTGGAAAATATAAAAAACAGGTATATTGAGTTTTGCCATATTGAAGACGCTCCTATAATCGGTGCAGCTGTAGCAGGATTGATTCAAAAATAATTCAAATATACTTTGCTGACAGGACAGATTCATACTTGAAATATCAGCCCTAAACTTATAGAATTATTGATAATACAAAGGAGATAATCTACTTAGTGTTTTCACTATATATTATCCCCAGAATAGTTATGTATTTCGCAATTTGTTATGCATTTTTTGCTTTTATACATAATTTTTCGTTGTATTTTTTAAGTATTCAATATATTATATTATTAAGATTCTAAAATTAGGAGAAATCATGAGCAATTCAACAAAACTCGATCCCACAAAAATGGAAGACTGGGAAGTTGCTGCAGAAGCAGAAAAAACTATGAAAACTGTTTATCAGCTGGCAGAGGAACTTGGACTTGAAAAGGAAGAACTTCTTCCCTATGGACATTATCTGGGAAAACTCGATTATCAGAAAATAATGAAGCGCCTGGAAAACAAACCAGATGGTAAATATATCGAAGTTACAGCTATCAATCCTACCCCTCTGGGTGAAGGAAAAACTACCACAACTATGGGACTGGTAGAAGGCCTTGGAGCTTTAGGTAAAAAAGTATCCGGTGCAATACGTCAACCTTCCGGAGGACCTACATTTAATGTAAAAGGTTCTGCAGCTGGTGGAGGAATATCACAGTGTGTACCATTAACAGATTTTAGCCTTGGACTTACAGGAGACATTGACGCAATTACAAATGCACACAACCTTGCAATGGTTGCAATGACTTCAAGAGTTCAGCATGAGTTTAACTATGGAGATATTACTCTTGGAAAGAAAAACCTTAAACGACTTAACATTGATCCAAGAAACCCTGCAATCGGCTGGGCAATAGATTTTTCTGCACAGGCTCTACGTGAAATTATCATGGGAATCGGTGGAAAGATGGACGGCTTTATGATGAAAAGCGGTTTTCAGATTACTGTTTCTTCCGAGCTTATGGCCATTCTTGCAGTTGCAAGTGACCTTAAAGACATGAGAGCAAGAATTGGTAAAATGGCTGTTGCCTACAACAAAAAAGGTGAAGCAGTAACATGTGATGATCTTGAAGTTGCAGGTGCAATGACAGCTATTATGGTTAAAACTCTTAACCCAACCCTTATGCAGACAGTAGAAGGTCAGCCGGTATTTGTTCATGCCGGACCTTTTGCTAATATTGCTATTGGCCAGTCTTCAATTATTGCGGACAAATTAAGTCTCAAACTGTCAGACTATCATGTAACTGAAAGTGGATTCGGTGCTGATATTGGTTTTGAAAAATTCTGGAATTTAAAATGTCGATACTCCGGACTTACACCAAATGCATCTGTTATTGTAGCAACAATAAGAGCTTTAAAGATGCACGGTGGAGGACCAAAAGTTGTTCCCGGCAAAAAGCTTGATTCTGCATATGTAGAAGAAAACCTTGAACTTGTAGAAAAGGGAATGGAAAACTTAATGGCTCATATTGAGACAGTTAAGAAAAGTGGTATTCCAATTGTTGTTTGTATAAACAGTTTTTATACTGACAAAGACAGCGAAATTGAACTTGTTAAAAAAGCCGTTAAGGCAACGGGTGCAAGAGTTGCAGTTTCAACACACTGGCAGTTTGGCGGTGCAGGTGCAGAAGAACTTGCTAAAGAAGTAATTGCTGCATGTGAAGAAAAACCGGACTTTAAGTTCCTCTATGAAGCTTCTACTCCTCATAAAGAAAGAATTGAACGAATTGCAAAAGAAGTTTATGGTGCTGATGGTGTAACATACTCAGAAAAAGCAGAAGCAAAAATTAATAAGATTCAGGCCGATGAACTTCTTGCTCCTATGGGAACATGTATGGTTAAAACTCATTTAAGCCTTTCTCATGAACCATCCCTAAAAGGTAGACCAAAAGGCTGGATTCTTCCAATTGAAGATGTTCTTGTCTATCAGGGTGCAGAATTTATTGTGCCTGTAGCTGGTGGAATAAAACTTATGCCTGGTACAGCTTCAGATCCTGCATTTAGAAGAATTGATGTGGATACTGACACTGGTAAGGTAACTGGACTTTTCTAGAAGCTTTATAATATTTATAAATCAAGTATGGACTGCCACGCAGGGTTTGCAATGCAAATCCTGTGTATCAGTCCCTACGTTTTTTAAAGCATTCAGGCAATATGTTTACATCAATTTATAATAAGTGTTTTTTGTCACTGCTTTAAAAATTAAAACTCTCTATAAACGGCCCTAGGTCAATAGTGCTTTCTACTATATTTATAAATTCCTGCTGCTCATCATAGGTCATACGATCCCATTCTCTCATAATTTTTAAAGCCAAAGGAACAAGAAGTGTAAAGCGACTATCCTCGTCCGAAATTATTGTATTAACTGGCATTTGCTGAATAAATTCTGTCCTCTGCTTTACGTTTAAAGATTTTATTCCAGATAACGTTCCTTTTTTATCAATTGAAGCAATGGTATCATGTTCCATAATTAATTCAGAACCTGCTTCATTCTTTAGATTTATGGTACCTGAAAGGACTACAATTTCAGAACTCATATTATTTGAAGAAAAGGTTACTCCGAAGTCTGTCCCTCTTACTCCAGCAGTTCCAGAAGGGGTTTTAATTTCATAGAAAGAATCGTTTGAAACCATTTTCTTAACAACAGATCTAACTCTTCCAAATTCGATAGAAATAGAAGCCTTTGCTGTCTTATTTTTACCGGAAAAATAAACCTGTTCCAGAACGACAAATGTATCTGATTGTAATATTAAAAGACTTCTATCAGGTAATACTATTTCAACATTAGAATTTGGCCCTGTTTTTATAACAGCACCACGCCCTAATTCCATACCAAAGTCTGCTAAAACCATCTCTCCTTCATCCAGGCTTTGTATTGTTACATCTCCATCAAACCAGGAAATATAGGCAAACTCTATATCAGCAAGTTGCTTTTCTTCTGATTCACCAAGAATATCTGCCAGATGCTCACCATCTTCAACAATTCCTAAATACTTAGAAGGCATTTCCTCTTTTACCTGACTAAATATTTCTTCTCTTTTATTAAGAAGTGGAGACAATGCTTCTATCATTTGATCTATTTTGTCTGAATTAAGACCAATAAAAAATGTCAGTTCTTTTTTTCCAATCTCAAAATTTGAAATAGTTATATCTTCTGAAATTAGTTTAGATAGAGCATCAGTACTAATTGTGTATGAAAGATCCGAGATATCAATCTTATTAGAAATTTCATTAAAATCAATATTTTTAACAATTGTTTTTACAGGGAGAGGGAGCCTTCCAATACTAACTTTTTTAAGCCTGACAGTAATAATGTCACCATTGGAACTAATTTCAAACTGTCCGGAAATCATTATATGCTTTATCCATAAAGGAACAGAAGATTTAGGATTAGAGTTTAAAAGAGCATAAACAGATAGAATGCTATTATCCAGATGAATATTCATTCCACCAAATAAAAAGGGAGATTTATCCAAATTTATATTTCCAATCTCTTCTGTAAGTAAAGTACTGACAACCTCATTAAGAAGCTCTTCAGAAACAGTTATCCTGCTGCCAGAAGAAGAGGAAGCAAGGGTTAGTACTTGTGCCTTAAGATCAATGTCTGTATCATACTGAACCAGTTTTTTCGGAGTACTAAAAGCTAAACCAAGAACAATAACGAGCAGGATAATTATAAAAAGAATTATTCCTAAAAATATTTTTAAAACTTTCATATTCTACCTCTTTAATTTAAATTCTATACCAATCCTATAAGTTCCTCAATTCACAAGAAAATAGTCACCTATTCAATCTCATACCCAAAATCTTTTACCCAATACTCATTATGACATTCAAAAACAAAATATCCAGTTTCTGGCAGTCCACCGGGATATTTAACAAAACTTAAAAGTATATCATCAATATAGATATCAACTGTTTCTTCTTTTAAATGATACCTGAATGAATAGTATTGATTTTTATTAAAACTAAACCATCTTCCAGCTCGAAGACATTGCCTTCCTTATTTAAATACCTTCTTAAGTAGATCAGTAACTCTTGCTGCTGGATCAATACGAATAGAAACTTCTTCCCTTTCAACTATAAGAAACAATGCGTCCAAGGCTCTATTTGTAATATAAATATCCAGATCATATTTCTGCTTTTCTATAAAAGGGATAGAGTTATATTTAGTCAAAATGTATTTATATATCTGAGTAAGACCTACATTATCCATTGCATTTTTTACAACTGGAAAAAATTCTTTATATAGATCTTTACGATAGTTATACTCAAGATAGCGGGTAGCTGCATCATCAGAACCATTTAAAATATCCCATGCAGCAGAAAAACTCATATTAGTTATAGCATTCACAAAAATATCAGCTGCCATAACAGACGCATCCTCAGCAGCATGATTCATTGTTTCTTCAAACTCGTCCATTTTTTTTGATAAACCAATTTTTCTAAGTGCAGTGTCAATTTTTTCAAGCTCTTCAGGCAGGATAATTTTAACTTCGGGATTTTTGTAAAAACCATTTTTAACTGAAAGAAAATCTACAGCATTCCTGGTTCCAATTTCAAGCGCTTCTTTTAAACCCAAAATAATAGTATCTTCATCAAGAGGGACCTCAGAAGTGCTGAGTCCTGGTAAGTTAGATAAATTCAATTCAGAAATTGTTTCACAGGAAGTAAAAACTATTAAAATAATAACCATAATAGAGCTTATTCCAAATAATTTTGATTTCATTATATCCTCCATAATTATTATTAAGAATAGTTTTTTGTAATAAATAGATCAAGGGACATTACTAATTACCATTTTTTCTTTTACTTCTGCATTCAATCTGAAAATCAACCATCTTCTTAAAAACCTCCATCAACCCTTCAACATTTATTATAGGATTACAAACTTCAACATCCTGAAGTTCCTTTACCAGATAGTAGGAAGATTCAATAGTTGAAAGATAATTATTTTTAGGCTGTGTTTTAATTAAAAATTGGGATCGATACTCCCTTCTAAAAGATAATCGTGGTAGATTTTGCAAAGAAGGACTTAGCAGCATCATTCTTCTAGCCTCTCTCCATGTTGCATCAATTAGAAATATAAGCAGAGTACGGTTTTTTAAAACTTTCTTAAAATTTATTTCTTCTGGAGAAAAAGAACTTTCTCCCGGATATAGAAGCATAGCATAAAAAGAAGGGTTGTTAATTAAATCTTGGGTTTTTAAATTATTATCAAAGGATTTATCTACAATGATCTCTGAACCAGAGAGAGCAAGAGAGGCAAGTCGACCAGTTCCAGTTCTCTGCTTCTTCGCCTCGTGGGGATGCATAAGAAATACAAATTTGACCCCTGGCTCTACTTGAGTTATATCTTTACAGTAACAGTTTTTTATAGGACGAAAACATTTTAGACAGCGTTCAGACACCGGATCTCCATTGATTGTAGGCTACTAATCATTGATCATAGCTTTAAATTTTCTGCCTTTAATTTTACCATTTTCCAGAAGAGAAAAAGCACGTTCAGAAACATCTCTTTTTACAGCAACAAAAGTTAAATTATCCTGCCTGTCTATTCTACCTACATCCTTTCCGGAAATCCCGCCCTTAACAGTTAAAGCTCCAAGTACATCTCCAGGACTAATCTTATTTTTACGACCACCATTTATAGATAGTGTTATAAAAGATGGCTCCATATTGGTTATTTCAATTTTTGCAGCAAGATTAATATCTTTGGAATGAAAAGAATTATTTGTAAACTCATTTATCTCATTTAACCGGAATTCTTCATTTGGTTTTACAAATGATAGAGCAAGCCCCTCTTTCCCAGCACGGCCTGTTCTACCAATTCTATGAATATACGTTTCAGTTTCAAAAGGCAGATCATAATTAACAATCATTTCAAGGCTTTCAATATCAAGTCCTCTTGCTGCCACATCAGTAGCAACAAGAATCTTACTACTGCCATTAGAAAACCTTACAAGAACTTCTGCCCTCTCCTTTTGTTCAAGATCACCATGAAGTTCAAGGCAATGAAGTTCTGACTTTTTTAGATCGGAACTTACCCGGCGACATGCATCTTTAGTATTACAAAATATAAGTGCAGATTCCGGCTTATGCTCTGACAATAGAATAAGTAAGGCTTTAATTTTCATTTGAGCATTTACTGCATAAAAATGCTGAATAATTATTTCTGAAGAATGTTGGGATTCTACTGTAACTTCAACTGGATGGTTTAAAAAGGAGCGCCCAAGCTTCTTAATATCATTAGAAAATGTAGCAGAAAAACATAAAGTCTGTCTTTTCAAAGGTGCATATTCAAAAATTTCATTTATTTGATCAATAAATCCCATATCCAGCATTCGATCAGCTTCATCCAGAACAATTGACTTTAAATCTGACAGAACCAATGTCCCCCTGCTTAGAACTTTAGCAATTCGTCCTGGAGTACCAACAACTATATGAGCTTTATGTTTTAAGGAATGCTCTTGTCTATTTAAAGGCATCCCCCCTGTTATTTTTAGAATTTTAATATTATGCTGAAAGCGTGCAATTCGTCTAAGTTCAGCAGTTACCTGTTCTGCGAGTTCCCGGGTGGGACAAAGAACAAGAGCCTGAATTCTATATTTTTTAACATCTAATGTATGCAGAAGGCCAATACCGAATGCTGCAGTTTTTCCACTGCCAGTCTTAGCCTGGGCAAAAAGATCAAACCCTTTAAGGATGGGTGGAATACTATTCTCCTGAATATCTGTCATAGTCTCATAATTAAGACTTTTTAAATTATCCAGCATATCTTTGTTTAATGGAAGAATTGAAAATGGTTTCATGAACGTAACCTAACATAATTAAAAACAAAAGACAGCCTCTACAGGCTGCCTCAGAGTAATGGCTTTATATATTAAGAAAGAACTTCTACTCTTTTATTCATAGCAAGAACTTCCTGTGTTAAAGACTCCAGAGATACCAGGAAACTGTCTTTTGTTTCTTTGGTAAATTTATCAGACAACTCTTTATAATAGGCAATCCCTTCCAAAAGATTAGACCCAAGCTCAACTAACTGTTTTTTACCTTCTTTCACAAGAAAACCAATAGAGATATCATCAAATTTGTTTTTAAACTGTTCAACGTATAGTTCAAGTTCTTTAATAAACATATGTTCCCGGTTTTCAGAAGTAATCAAATTAATTCGGCCATATATATGATCAACCATCTCTTTCAGAGTGCTGATTTTTGAAAAGTTTGCAATATTTGGTCCTGGTGTAAGTGCAGTAACAGCCTTCTCATCTATTCCAAGAGTCTTTGTTGCAGCCCCTGCCAAATCGTGGCAGATGCAGGCTTTAGATAAAATATAATCTCTTTTCCTTTCAAAAAGTTCTTTTGAAAGATTCTCTTTCTCAAGATCCGCAAGTTTTTTCTTTTGGTAAGGTATTCCCGCTGTACACTGAGCAAACTCCGTATATTCAGTGTTCAAAGAAGCATGCTGATTAACACATGGAGAGCCCGGATGACCTTTTGCAATTCTGGCTTTTCTTGCCAATTCTGCAGCAGAATTACCGATATTCCAGAACAGTACACCTAAAGGAGAAGCATCACTCAAATATATATCAGATTTTTTTGCTTCAGAAAGCTTCTTTAAATGTTCATCATCAATATTTACTACCTCAGGAACAAGCATAAAAGGTGTTGCCCATCCAGTACCGTCAAGATTATATTCTTCCCTTAAAAACTTATCCTCTTCAGAAGTACCAATACCACCCTGAACAGTAACATTAACACCATGTTCAACAACCCTCGTGTCTCCACCGGCCTTTATAAAAGCAGATCCAAGAGTTTCCACAAGTTTTTCCCTTCCCTTACGGAACTCTTCAAGTACAGGACCCAATAAAACACCTTTGGAAGCAAATGCGTGACCTCCGCAGTTTAAACCGGATTCAATACGGAATTCAGAAACCCAAAGTCCTTTTCGTGCAAGAGCCCTGCCCTGGATGCTTGCAGAACGGAAGTCACTAACCTTAAGTACTATACGTTTTTTAAGTTTCCCAAAAGCGTCTGGAAGAAAGTCTTTATACTGATTTATTGCATCAAAAAGCCGAGGATTCATGCCAGCAGAAAAAATCATAGAAGAGCTAAGTTTACTTTTTGCAAAACCCCTCAATGCTGCACCTGCATCAGAATATTTGACATCAATTTGTTTCCCTTTTACAACAGGAATATTATCAAGCTTAGTCATTATATTTACATCTATAGACCCAGTCACAACCTGGGATTTCAAATATTGTTGTAATCTATTTTTTTCATCCCCTAAAGAAAGATTCTTCATTTTTAGATATTCATTCCTCAAATCACTTTCAGGTAAAAGTTCAAAATATTTGGTAATTTCAGTACCCTCTTCAAAGGGACTATCCAGCAGAGAGGAAACATCTTTTTTTACCAAATCATGAAGGAGATCCAGATATGATGTAATACGTCTGGCCCTCCAGTCTTCCATTCCCTTTTTAATAGCAGAATAAGAAAGGTTATTCTTTTCTGAATGGAACTTACGCATTTGTTCAATTAGCATATCGTCCACAAGAGATATAACTGATGAAATTCCATATTTAGCTACTTTTAAGGGCGTATCAATTGAAAAACCAGTTCCCATTACAGGGATTTGGAACGAATGCGGCTCTTTATAATAACTATTCATTTATACCTCAATTAGAAATTTAATTTGTCGGTCGAAGACTGACTGTATAATAGGTTGTTACTATAATTAGATCAAGTAGGTATTTCTTTATGCAGGCTTTTGCGATGTCTATGAGCTTTTTCATTATTGCAAGACACCAAAGGCAACCTCATGAGGCTGCCTTTGATAATAAATAGGTTCTATATAATTATGAAAGGATTTCTATTTTTTTGTTTATATTAAGTACTTCAAGCCTAAGGGCTTCAAGGGTTACAATAAAACTTTCTTTTTTCTCTTTGGCAAATTTTTCTGATAATTCTCTGTAATAAGAAATTCCATCCAGAAGATTTGCTCCAAACTCAACAAGCTGTTTTTTACCATCACCCATTACTGTTTCCAGTGTTACAGCTTCAAACCTGGTCTTAAACTGTTCTACATACAGTTCAAGTTCTTTAAGGAACATATGCTCTCTTTTTTCGGATGTAATCAAATTTATTCTTCCATAGATATGATCAACCATCTCTTTTAAGCTACTTATCTTTGAAAAATTAACAATGTTGGGTCCTGGAGTTAAGGCAGTCAATGCTTTTTTATCTATTCCAAGTGTTTCTGTAGCAGCACCTGCCAGATCGTGACAAATACAAGCCTTTGCAAGTATATATTTTTTTCGTATTTCAAATATCTTTGAAGGGAGCTTTTCTTTTTCCAAAGCTTCAAGTTTTGCTTTTTGATAAGTCCTGCTTGCCATACATTGAGGAATATCGGAAAACTCTGTGCTAAAAGCAGCATGCTTATTAACACAGGGGGCACCTGGAACACCTTTTGAAATTCTTAGTTTTCTGGCAATCTCACTGGCAGAATTACCAATATTCCAGAATAAAACACCCAAAGGAGAAGCATTACTCAAGTATACATCCGTTTTAGTTGCCAAAGATAACTTTTTTAAGTGATCTTTGTTAATATTTATAACTTCCGGAACAAGCATAAACGGGGTCCCCCATCCTGTTCCATCCAGCTCGTAATTATCTCTTAAGAACTCATCCTCATCAGTTGTACCAATTCCACCCTGAACAGTAATTTTCAAACCTTCTGCAACAACTCGCTCATCACCACCCGCTTTCATAAATGCACCAGCAAGGGTTTCCATTAGTTTTGCCTTTCCTTTATGAAACTCTTCAAGAACAGGTCCCAGCAGCACTCCTTTGGAAGCAAAAGCATGACCACCACAGTTTAATCCGGATTCAATTCTAAATTCAGAAACCCAAAGTCCCTTTCGAGCCAGAGCACGTCCCTGTATTGATGCAGAGCGGAAGTCACTTACTTTTATTACAATTTTCTTTTTCAATTTACCTAAAGCATCAGGTAAAAAATCCTTATACTGGCTAATTGCATCATAAAGTCTTGGATTGAGGCCTGCAGAAAAAATCATAGAAGAACTAATTTTACTTTTTGCAAATCCTCTTAACGCTGCAGAAGCATCAGAATACTTTACATCCAGTAATTTCCCCTTATATACAGGTATATTATCAAGTTTAGTCATTATATTGACATCAATAGATCCCTTTGTAACCTGAGATTTTAGATAGTTTTGTATATCTATTTTTTCTTTACCCTCGGATAAAGCTTTCATTTCCTGATATTTTTGCTTTAAGGTATTTTCAGGAAGAAGTTCAAAATATTTTGTAATTTGACTCCCCTCTACAAAATCCTCATCCAACATATCCTTAATCTCTTTTTCTATTAAATCATCTAATAGATTAAGATATGAAGTAATTCTATTTGCCCGCCAATCCTCTGATCCTTTAAGAATTGGTGTAAATGGAATATTATTCTTTTCAGAATGGAATTTACGCATCTGTTCAATTAAGGCATCATCGACTAAAGATATAACAGATGAAATTCCGTATTTTGCCACTTTTAAAGGGGTATCAACAGAAAAACCAGTGCCCATGACCGGTATTTGAAAAGAATGGGGCTCAATATGATAACTATTCATTTTTTCCTCTTATTATGAAGCTGTAGGGGCAGCCACCCGGGGTTTACACAGCAAATCCTGGGTGACTGCCCCTACTAAGATTTGTCGGTTCATAACTGATAATATAATAAGCTTATTTGTCCAATTTATCAATAGGTGCAGGGACCTCTCCCTGCACTTTCATTTCCTATCATCCACTTGTATAATATTATAATAAATTTTTGATGAGGGACCTAATGGAAAAGACTGATTTAATTCTTAATGGTAAAGTTCCAAAATCAAAAACCATTTTAAAAATGGTAGAAGCATTTTCAAATTTTGATATTTTAAGTACCTATGGAGGGTATATCTTTACCTTCCGTATACATAATAACGTTCAATACATGGGAATTAAGCCTGCTATTATTGAAGGCCAGAGATCTAACCACTTTAATCTAAATGCAGGACCTGATACAAAAATATTTCTTACTGGAAATATAAACCCTAATGGAGAAATATCACTTTTATTTAAAATAGCAAAAAAAGAGATGAATAATAAGATAATATCCGAATTAAAAGAGTTATATATCCAATTTGCCTCTCTTCTCATAAAGAATAATTATCAGGGGGAAGGTAAACTGGAATGGATTACAAAAAAAATACTAGAGGAATCTCAACTATTCCAGCCTGTTCCCATGAAGATATATGATATTAAAAAATAATTAGCGAGCTATTTTTTCTTTGACAATAATCGACCTAAACGTCCAGCAACAGAATCTACTTTTCGAAAAGCATCACTATTTACTTTTTGTAGATTGATATAAGTTGCTTTTTTATCTGTCACAAAAACTACATAATTCATCTCTGCAGAAACATTATGAACAGGATAACATGTTATTTTTGTCCTATTGC
>JAOZPU010000235.1 GCA_029932585.1 Spirochaetia bacterium
TATCATAAAAAGCAGATGAAACTGGAGACATAACAAATCTTGTATTCTTAACTTTTATATAGGAAATATCCGGTAAAAAACTCGAAACTTCATCGGAATGGAAAATAACTACAGCACCATTAGAAATTGCTTTTTCTATATACTCATGTCCATCAATATGTATTCCCTTTAAAGCAAAGAAAATAAAACCTGGTTTTACATCCCGGGAGTCATAAGCAAGACCGGTTACTAATTTATTCTTTTTACCATTTATTTCAAGAACCTGGACTTCAGCCAGAAGCTCATCTATATCTCTATTCATAATAGGGATGGTATCATAAATACAGGTTTGAGCAATAGTCTTTTGAAATTGAATTATTTTATAACTTGTTGATTCTTAACCCATTAAAGGGATAAACTTGCCAGGTGGAAAACCCTGAATATTTGACAAAACAACTTATTACATATATTGGCAGTAAAAGATCATTACTGGATTTTATAGGTACCGGTTTATCCATAGTTCAAAAACGACTGGGTAAAGATAAACTTGATATTTTTGATGTATTTTCAGGATCAGGAATAACAGCCAGATATTTTAAACAGTATTCATCTAAACTTATTGTGAATGATATTGAAGACTATTCCAGGGTAATTAATAAGTGTTATCTGGCAAATAGATCTGAAATTGATCAAAACAGACTTACAGACGTATATAATGATCTAAAAGAGGAAATATTTTCAAAAGATTTAATAAAAGGATTTATAAGTGAACTCTACTCCCCTGCTGATGATAGAAATATTCTCCATGGAGAAAGAGTATTCTATACAACAAGAAACGCTTCCTTTCTCGATACGGCAAGACAGTTAATAGAAAAACTGGAAGATCCTTTCAAAGAATTTTTTCTTGGACCCCTTCTATCTGAGGCTTCAATTCATACAAATACAGCAGGTGTTTTTAAAGGATTCTACAAAAATAGAACTACTGGTATAGGGAAATTTGGTGGTAATAATGGAGATGCATTATCCAGAATTCTTGGAGATATCGAAATTAAGTATCCAATTTTTAGTAACTTTGAGTGTAGTGTAGAAGTAATTCAGGGGGATGCAAATAAGATAGCACCAAAAGTTAAGGAGGTAGACCTTGCCTATCTTGACCCACCGTATAATCAACACCCCTATGGATCAAACTACTTTATGCTGAATCATTTAGTAAATTATAGGAAACCGGAAAAAATAAGTCATGTATCGGGCATTCCAATAGATTGGACCAGATCAAATTTCAATAAAAAAAGACAAGCTTACAACAGTTTTAAGGAACTTACAGAAAAAATAAATGCAAAATTTCTTCTTGTGTCTTTTAATTCTGAAGGTTATATAAGTCTGGAAGAGATGCTCGAACTGCTTGGAAGTGTAGGAAAGGTTGAAGTTCTTGAAACACGATATAATACCTATCGTGGCAGCAGAAATTTGAAAGCCAGGAAAATTCATGTAAAAGAGTATCTTTATTTGGTGGAGAAGAAATAATAGCAGTAGAAGCGCGATTCATCACGTCTGAGGAGTTTTTATTTATGTACGATTTTGCAATAATTGGTGCTGGTGTCACAGGATGTTCTATAGCCAGAGAATTAAGTAAATATAGGTCAGATGTCTGTATTTTGGAAAAAGATGATGATGTTGCAAGCGGAGCTTCCAAAGCAAACAGTGGAATAATCCATGGAGGATATGCAGCAAAACAGGGCACACTTAAAGGTAAATTAAATGTTCTTGGTAATAGAATGTTTGAAGATCTTAATAAACAGCTGAATTTTGGATATCGAAAAACAGGGGGACTTGTACTTGGTTTTGACGAAAATGATCTTGAATCTCTGAATTTACTTCTAAAAAATGGAATAGCTAATGGAGTCTCTGATTTAAAAATTATTAAAAACGATGAGATACTTAAAATAGACCCAAATCTTAACCCACAGGTTAAATATGCCCTATATGCAAAGGATGTAGGTGTAACCTCCCCCTATGAGTACACAATTGCTCTCGCAGAAAGTGCAGTTTCCAACGGAGTTGAACTTTTATTAAAACATGAGGTTATAAATATTAAACAAAAAGATAACTATTTTGAACTTAGTACAAACAAAAAAACAATAAAAGCCCGCACAGTAATAAATGCTGCAGGTGTATATTCAGATACAATATCCAAAATGGCAGGAGTTGATTATTTTAAAATAATACCAAAAAAAGGCCAGTATATACTTTTCCAGAAGGGAACCGGTTCAGCAGTTAATTCGGTAATATTTCAGGTTCCTACAAAAAATGGTAAGGGAATTCTTGTAACTTCAACATATCATGGAAACCTTATGCTGGGTCCTAATTCAGAAGAAGTAAGTAATCGGGAGAATAAAGATACTAATGAGTTAACTCTTGAATATGTAATAGATGCAGCTCGAAAATCACTTCCTGATTTTGATATAAAAAAGAGACTTAAAACATTCTCTGGAATCCGCCCTGCTCCCAGCACAGGGGATTTTATTATTAAAGAGGAATATCCGGGATTTATTAATGCAGCAGGAATTGAATCTCCAGGACTTACCTCTTCTCCGGCAATTGCACTGATGGTTCTGGATATCATAAAAGACAGAGTTAAACTGGAAAAAAAGAGTAATTTTAAACCTTATCGCGAAGCAATAATAAAACCCAATAGTTTTGATGCAGCAGAGATTAAACGACGTATAGAACTTCCTTCCGGCAGCGAAAGAATTGTCTGCCGCTGTGAAAAGGTAACCGAAGGTGAAATTGTAGATGCTCTAAGTAGAAACATAATAATAACTACAAGAAAGGCTGTAAAAATGCGTACAAGAGCAGGTATGGGCTTTTGTCAGGGTAAGTTTTGCAGGCCAAGGGTAGATGAGCTGATAGCGAAAATAAAAAAACCGACCCGTAAGGGCGAACGGCAGTTCGCCCCAACAAGGTCGGGTAAAGCGTAAGGACGGTCTAAAGACCGTTATCTTCCATCCGCATCATACAAATACTTAAAGTATTCCATATCGGTAGTAAGAGTTTTTCTAAAATTAGGCAGAACCTTCTTATAAGACTCTATAGATCTCCAGAACTCAAAGAACTCTGCATTATTGCCGTAAGCATCAGAATAAATTCTTGTTGCTTCAGCATCTGCTGTACCCTTTATAGTTTCAGATGTCTCATAAGCACCGGAAAGAACAGATCTTCGTTCATTGTCCAGCTTTCCAAGCCATTCAGCTTTCTTACCTTCTCCATAGGATCGGTAGAACTCTGCAATTTGTCGTCTTTCTTTTATCATCCTGTTATAAACAGATTCTGTAAGATCGTCAGAATAACGAATTTGCCTTATTAAAATATCAATAAGTTCAATACCAAACTGAGTAGTTAATTTTGAGGCAGAATTAAACATTGCCTTAGAAAGAATTTCACGCCCTTTTAGAACTTCATCGTAGGTAGTAGCAGTAAAGTTGGACTTAAGAAGCTCATCTATTCCTGTTCCCTCTGCTTCTTCTCCAATTGCAATAGCCTCTTCTCTGTTTAATTCATTTATAATATTTGAATTTCTTACAGCTTCATTCAGAGAATTATCAGCTATAACAGTTCTTACAGAAGAATCAATAACATCATCCAGTCTTGACCAGCCCTGTTCAAGGGTAGTAACAGATTCATAAAACTTAATTGGATCTGTTATTTTCCAGCGTGCAGTAGTATCTACCCATATAAACTGGTTCTCCGCTGTTGGTATTCTTTGAGCATCACCATCCCAGGAAAGAATCTTTTTGGGATATTTAAGAACAGTATCTACAACAGGCATCTTAAATTTCAATCCGGCTTCGGACTGAG
>JAOZPU010000236.1 GCA_029932585.1 Spirochaetia bacterium
TTACTCAACCTAAGAGAATGAAAGACTAATAATAAAGAGACGGAATAATGGAGACAGGAGTACTGTCTCCCTTATACTGAAATATCAGTAAACTTAAACTGTATAACATCAAAAAGCCCGATATCTGTTAGTTTAATCTCCGGTATTACCGGCAATGCAAGAAAAGCCAGGGTCATAAAAGGATCAAGATTGCTATTCACCCCAAGAACTTCGTAAGCAGTAGTATTCATCTCTTTAAGCTTCTTATTAATCTCAGGTAAAGGTTTATCTGACATTAACCCTGCTATAGGCAGATGAAGAGTACCAAGATTATTACCATTACTAAACATCGTTATTCCACCACCAATCTTTATTAGTTCATTTACACAAGAATACATATCAGAATCATTATCCCCAATAACAATAATATTATGAGAATCGTGAGCAATGGTTGTTGCTATGGCACCATTCTGCAGTTTAAAATTCTCCACAAGACCAAGGCCAATATTTCCAGTAGCATTATGGCGTTCAATAACAGCCAGCTTAATAATATCCAGCTCCGGATAGTGTTTATAATTCCCATTTTTATCTCTAAAAATCTTTCTCTGCACCTTTTCTGTAAGAAGAGAGTGAGCTTTTAATCTCATAACCCTGGCTATATCACTTTTCAACTCAAGTTCAAATCGTTCAATTCCAAATGGTTTTACATTTAGTTTACCTGACACAGTCGAAATATCTTCGCTTACAGATTCAAAAACAGCTTTACCATCTTTTGCAACAAAATTCCCTTTATAATAAACTTCTCTAACCTCAAAATCCTTTAAATTATCAACTATAACAAAATTTGCCTCATAACCTATTGCAACAGCACCAACATTGTTAAGCTTAAAACACTCTGCTGCATTTATCGTTGCCATCTGAACAGCCGTTATAGGATCAATACCCTTCTTTACAGCAATTCGAAGGTGATTATCAATATGCCCACTTTCAAGAATATCTTCAGGCTGTCTGTCATCCGTGCAAAACATACATCTTCTGGAATTACCCTCTGTTACCCCTGCAAGGAGTGCATCAAGATCATGAGCTGCACTCCCCTCCCGCATGAGAATATACATACCTGCTCTTAATCTTTCCCTCATTTCATCCACAGTAGAACTTTCATGATCAGTTCGGACACCTGCAGCAGCATAAGCATTTAAAGCCTTACCCTCCAGCATAGGCCCATGGCCATCAATAAGCTTGTTACGACTACTTGCTGTAAGTATTTTATCCATAATGCCGCTAGTGGCAGAAATTACAGAAGGATAATCCATTAACTCTCCAAGACCCAGTACATTTTCATCATCCATGAGAGAATCTATTGCAGTTGCATCCAGAACTGCTCCTGAATGTTCAAAAGAGGTAGCAGGAACACAGGATGGAATCATAAAATATATGTTCATAGGTACTCTTTTTGCTGAACGCATCATAAACTTAATACCTTCTGTGCCTTTAACATTTGCAATTTCATGAGGATCTGCAATAACAGTTGTAGTTCCATGGGGAAGAACTGCTCTTGCAAAAGCATCAGGAGGGGCAAGAGAAGATTCAATATGAACATGACTATCTATTAAGCCAGGCATTAAATACTTACCCTTTACATCTATCTCTTTTTCTCCTTCATATAAGCCAATACCAACTACAAGCCCATTATCAACACCTACGCTTCCCTCAATTATTTCATGGGAAAAAACATCAACAATTTTTGCATTTCTAAAAACAACATCACATCTTTTTTTACCCGATGCAACTTTAATTTTTCTTTTTAATATATCTTTGGCAGTGTTTGAATCCATTATTTTCTCCTGTATTGTATTTAATTTATCATATTTTGATGGGTGTTGCCATGTATATGGGCGGATATGGAATCCGCCCCTACACATGGCCGGGCTATCCAGGGGTTCCGTATATTTATATATGGGCGCGATATAAATCGGCCCCTAGATAAATACACCGCCTTCGGCGCCCATCCTATCCCTAACATTTTTTCATCTTATTCTTTTATACCATACAGACGCGATTTATCGCGTCTCGTTATTATTAAAACAATCTATTTGAAAAATTCCATTCCCATACATAACATTTGCGCCTCTACGAAGTTTTATCTCTTTTTTTTTAATTTATTCTAATTTTAATTGCTACAAATTGACATAAACATAAATTTTATTTTTTTCTTTACTTTTTTCCTTGCCAACTGAATAAATACAGGGTAAGATTGATTGTTGAATAAAAATCTTAGAAGGAGTTTTTAATGGAAAAACTTTTCAAACTGAAGGAACATGGAACATCAGTAAAAGTCGAAGTCCTTGCCGGACTAACCACATTTATGACAATGGCATACATTCTTATTGTTAATCCGCTAATTTTGGCAGATGCCGGAATGGATTTTGGAGCAGTATTTACAGCAACTGCTCTATCTGCAGGAATTGCAACTCTTGTAATGGCATTACTTGCTAATTTACCTTTTGCTCTTGCACCTGGAATGGGGCTTAATGCTTTTTTTGCATATGCAGTTGTTCTGGGAATGGGCTACTCCTGGGAATTTGCTCTTACAGCAGTTTTCCTTGAAGGTATCATCTTCATTATTCTTACAGCTTTCAATGTTCGGGAAGCAATTGTTAACTCAATTCCACCAACTATAAAAAAAGCTATTTCTGTTGGTATAGGCCTGTTTATAGCTTTTATTGGCCTTGCTAATGCAGGAATAATTGTAGCAAACAGTGGGACACTTATATCTCTTGGAGAAATAACAAAGGGTCCTGGACTACTCGCACTTATCGGAATTATTATCACCGGCGTGCTTCTTGTTTTCAAGGTAAGAGGTGCACTCCTTCTGGGAATCGTTGCAACAACAATTATTGGTTTCCCAATGGGTCTTACATCGGCTCCTTCCGGCAGCTGGGCTCCTCCATCTTTGGCTCCTATTTTCTTTAAATTAGATTTTTCACAGGTTTTTTCCATGGATATGCTTATCGTTCTGTTTACATTCCTTTTTGTAGATATGTTTGATACAGTTGGTACTCTTATTGGTGTATCAACAAAAGCCGGTCTTGTGGATGAAAAAGGTAACATTCCTAAAGTTAAACAAGCTTTATTTGCAGATGCAGTTGGTACAACTGTAGGTGCTATTCTTGGTACAAGTACAGTAACAACTTATGTTGAGAGTGCTGCAGGTGTTGCAGAAGGCGGAAAAACAGGTCTTACAGCTTTTACAGCAGGTATACTGTTTCTGCTTGCACTGTTTGTATCACCTCTTTTCCTTATGATCCCGGGTGCTGCAACAGCTCCGGTACTGGTAATTGTTGGACTTTTTATGATTTCACCAATTAAAGACATTAATTTTGATGATTATACAGAAGCAATTCCAGCATTCCTTACAATCATAATGATGCCCCTTACTTACAGTATTGCCGAAGGTATAATGTTTGGTATGCTCTCTTTTGTTATCCTGAAAGTTTTAACAGGAAAAGCTAAAGAGGTGCATCCTGTAACTTATATAGTAGGTATACTTTTTATTATTAAATATATAATGTAATACTGTATTATACACACACAAAAATGGCTGCCCGGTAACGGGCAGCCTTTTTTTTATAATGATGATATCAATGATTGTTTAATTTTTTTAGGATCCCTTCGAAAGTCGAGAACACGAAAAACAACATCAAGTGCAGAAGGAAGTATCCTTATTTTCATTTAAATCGTTTTTGAAGTTCTTGTTTAGCATCCTGCCAATCAATACTTTTTTCCTGTCCAGTACCAAATCTTTGATTA
>JAOZPU010000237.1 GCA_029932585.1 Spirochaetia bacterium
TCCATTCAGAACATCCTTAGCAACTTCCTTACTGGCAACAAGTTTATCTATAAATGAGACAAGAAAACTTTCAGAGTATCTTGGGGGAATTACTGTAAGGGGCCACATATGCTTCATTATTATATCCCTCTCTATGGGTGTCAGGTATCCAAAAATTTTTTCTGCATTTCTCCGTGAAACAAATGGATGAGTAAACCCATGCGGAAGGAATTCATCTTTTGCTCCTTTTACACGCCAGTCATAAAAAAAGAAATCATGAAGGAGTGCACCCCGAACCATTTCATTAATATGCAACTTCAGCCTCTTTGCTGTTAGATACGAAATCCATGCAACCTTTAAATTGTGTGTATAAATATCTTTATCATGATGCTTAATATCTTTCAGTTTCTGATATTCAGGATGTTCTATTATATCCTTACATATATTTTTAAATTCTTTCATGTCTGCATTGTTATTTTCAAAGTTCAGTTTTTCAATTTTGCTCTGAATATTTTTTCTAAGCTCTTTTAAATATGGAATATTTGATAACCTTGGGAAATGAAGCATAGATTCTGAAAATTCTTCTCTTAAATATGGAAAAACATTTAGTGGTCTCATAAAACTCCTCATTTCACTTAATGGGTGAACATTCTGTAATCTCGCGCGTATTTCTCCGGATATCTTTCTTGTTCGGAATCCCTTTATATTCAATAAAAAACCTGTAAAACGAAGATAAAGTCGTGTAGAATAGAATATATCAAAACTAACATAAATAAGAAAAACAATTGGAATAACCAGCTGTAGTCGTACTGGAATATTTTTTATAATATGATCTACAAATGGCTGTATGTACATTATTTGAACAGCAGAAAGAACGCCCCAGAAACCGCTATACAGAAGACAAACCCGCCCTTTGATATTTAAAGGATAAGTGGAGTAATCCCAAAATCTCATTGAGAATTTTTTCTCTAAAATATAAGATGTCAGATATTCAATGCCAGTAGCAACAATAGAAAAAATAACAATTTGGACAAGAAATACAAAAGAGCCAATATATAATTCAATTAATAGAATAGCTGTTGCACCAAAGCCGTAGATGGGAACAAATGGGCCAAATAAAGATCCGGAGTTAACAAATCGTCCCTTTTCCAGCACTGTACGATATCCAGATTCAACAATCCAACCTATAAATGAATAGATAATAAATATCAGGAAATAGTATTTTAGCCAATTTTGTAAAATTACTAGTAAATTATTTATATTGTTCAAATCGTATTTACTCCATTAGTGTATTTAACTGTATCATAAACTCATTATAACCTTTTGGTAGAATACTATCATTTGAAGAATTATTATTCATATATTTCAGGAACTTAATAATTTTTATATAACGAAAGCTCCTGATAAAATCTATAATTTGTGTGCTTAATATTTCACTTTCAGTTTTATTTACTATAATTTTCAAAATTTCCTCCTGTGTATATACAGTTAATGGCTCAATATCCATATTTTTTGCTAAACTTTCCAGGAGATTAAGAGCTATATTTTCTTTAGCACTATTAGGGGGTAATACAGATTCAAAAACAGGAATTACAAGTTCTTTATAAATATCATTTGTTAGTGTTCTGTTCCTAATATCAATTCCAAGTAACGAAAGCGCTTCATATTGTTTTTCAATATTCAGACTGTTAAATTTTTTCCAAATTATATCTTCAGATCCATAGATATAGTATTCATCGCCATGGATATAATTATATACTTTCATTGTATCCAGGTATCCTTCAATGAGATATTTTTCTGATACCTCTTTTTCAAAGGTTAGAAATGAGCCATATTGTTCTCTTGGTTTGATAATTTTTATGTTAACTGAACTATAAAAATTTTGCTTTAGAGAATTTACGACATCTACGGGTGTTTGCAACCCAATATCAACAACAACAATATTTTGATATCCTTTTTTCACCGCCATTTCTATAGGTATATTGCTATAGACTCCACCATCCATAAAAATCTCACCTCTAATTTCCTCTCTTCTAAATAAAGGGAAATTAGCACTTGCAAGAATATAATTTATTAGTTCCCCTTGTGGAATTTGATCAATATAAATCATCTTAGGTTCCATATTTGATACTGAAAAAAGTGAAAGACCATAATCTATATCAGATGCCCGTACTTCCTCTTCAGAAATAATATTTGCCAGTAATCCCTTTAAAGGTGTAACATCTATTCCAGCATCTGTCCAAAAATCCTTTACTATAGTTATGTATTCTTCAAATGAGAGTTTTGAAAGATCTCCACGTAATAGATTTTCTTCTGCCTTGGATAGGTCCATTACCGTAAGGTATGATATATCAAACCATAGATCGCGTACCTTTTGATAATCCTCCATAATAATTCCTGTTCCATTAATAGAACCAACAGAAGTACCGTAAACTCCTCCAATTTTAAAACCAAGATCAGATAAGGCTTTCCAAACTCCAATCTCAAATGCGCCCCTTCCTCCACCACCGGAGAATACAAGAGCTATCTCTTTCTCAATTTGTATCTGCCCCGTAAGAAGAGCTTTTAATTCAGTAAAATCAGCTTTTACAGTTTCAAATTCATCTGTAAGATAAAATGAATCACGTTTCTCAACAAAACTAAACAGACCTCTCTCTTCTAAAAACTTATAGGTTTCTCTGTAACTATCAATATTATTGCTAATGTGTTTTAAAATTCTCTTTTCCAGTATATCAATATAAAGAGATGGATTTTTTAATTCATCGAACTGCCAATCAATATGCTTTGTCCAGTCGAAGCTATGTCGGATATTAACTCTGCCATCTTTTGAAACAAGCAAAAGAGAGTTATCTCCTGAAAAAAGATTCTTATAAAACTGATACCCACCCCAATTAGCTCTAAGGTCAGCAAAGGAGAAGACCCCTCCTGCGGACAGACCAAACCATTTTTTTTCTGAATCTACTCCATACTCCTTAGCCTTCCAGTCACTTAGTCCATAATCACTTTGAACCCAATATGAATAACCCTGATCAAAAAAATGATCAACCTTATCTGAACCAATAAATTCATTGCCAACCTTGACTATTACATTCTCATTTACAGCAACGGGATAAGTTTCAGAATAGATGTTATCCTTGTTATAAATCCAATAAGAATTATTCTGTTCTCCTTTAATCCATCTTTGAATAGGACCCTGGCCACTCTTTACTAAAAGAGCATAGGGAAGATTTAACCTTGGAGGAATTGGAAATAAATATTCTTTCAAACCAAACCCGGCTGTCATCTTATAAATTTCAAAAGCCACATATTTGTGAATTTCACTTACAGACAATTCACTATACATATACTTTTCATTAAAATTATGAACCCCCAGTTCAATGAGCTTGTTAGTATATTGATTTAGTATTTCGCTAAAATCAGATGCACTATCCTGGTATTTTTCCCGATTTGTAAACTGATCAATTTCAGAACTAAAAAGAGGATAAGAAATAAGTATAAATTGTATAAGTAAAATTAGAGACACTAAATTGAATTTTTTTTCCTGCATTGAATAAGACCTCTTTCTTTATATATCACTTGACTTATAATAATAAATAAAGTAGCATAAATCAAGCGTTTGTTTGGAGATTGTAATGGGAAACGATAACACAGAGGCAAAAATACATATCTTAAACACTTCCATTATACTTTTTTCAGCCCGGGGTTACAATGAGACATCAATTAGGAAGATATCCAAAGAAGCAGGTGTCAATGTATCTATGATTTCATACTATTTTGGTGGGAAAGAGGGGATTCTAC
>JAOZPU010000009.1:0-605 GCA_029932585.1 Spirochaetia bacterium
AAAATTATATATAGAAATATTGAATATTAATCAAAAGATTATACAGAAACAAGTTGTGAACTAAGAGAAGGAATCTCTAACCAGGATAAAATTACAGGAGAAATAATTGTTTCCTACAAACAGGAATCACCCCAAACAGCATGTATACCTTTTTTAAAAGAGGAATCAAAACTTATAAAGACAATCGCAGATAGAATTAATTATGTTATATTATACAGAGATTTAAAAGATGTATTTTCTGAATGGCAGAGTATGAAAAAAGATACTCAAAAAAAAATATCAAGTGAATGGAGTATTATTCTTGATATGCTCAAGAGAGCAGATAGAAATCTATTTGTATATGTATCACAAAAAATGCTCCATTATCTTTGCTGGAATGGTATCAAAGAAGCAAAAGAACTTCTTGAAAAATATAATAATCAAAGTAAACTATACAAATCTACTCAAACTGCATATACAAACAGTCCAACAAATAAAGCAAGTATTGAAACATTGATTCAATTAAGTAAAGAAATTTTTGAAATTGCATCGTTATACCTTACAGATCAACATATTCTAAATAATATAAAAATCTGGATAGAAGAGGATAAATCAAGATTTTTAGT
>JAOZPU010000009.1:615-3991 GCA_029932585.1 Spirochaetia bacterium
CCTCTGGATAACCAGAATTCCTCTTTAGGAACTATTATTGATGCAATAACCAGATACAAGCATATAACGAATGAAGGAACAGTTCTCTCTTCCAGTGCAGAAAAAGGACTACGTGTTTCACTAATTAGATATTTTTTCTCTGATCAACTTGATTTTATTAAAGTTGCAAAAAAACATATTAAAATTAAACATTACTACAATCTTATAGAGAAAATTATATATCCATCTGATAGCCATGGAAGACTGGGAGGTAAAAGTTCAGGCTTGTTTCTGGCAATGCAAATACTAAAAGAGGTAAAAGATAACCCGTTATTAAAACAAATAAAAACTCCAAATACCTGGTATATGACATCAGATGTAATGGTAAGCTTTATCCATTACAATAACCTTGAAGGAGTAATGGAACAAAAATATAAAAAACTTGATGAAATAAATATAGAATACCTCAATATAGTACAAATTTTTAAAAACTCTTTCTTTCCACCCGAAATTGAGAGAGGGCTTACAATGATAATTGATAATATTGGGGAAAAACCAATTATTGTACGAAGTTCCAGCTTACTTGAAGACAGCTTAAAAGCCACATTCTCGGGGAAATACAAAAGTCTGTTTCTTGCAAATACAGGAGATAAGGGAAATCGGCTTCATGCTCTAAAAGATGCAATTGCGGAAGTTTATGCTTCACTATTCAGTCAGGATCCAATTGAGTATCGAAGCGAAAAAGGATTATTGGATTTCAATGAAGAGATGGGAATCCTTGTTCAGGAAGTTGTAGGAAACAAAGTAGGAAAATATTTTTTTCCAAGCTTTGCAGGAGTAGCTTTTAGTGAAAACAATTTTAGATGGTCTTCCAAAATTTCAAAAGAGGATGGGTTTATAAGAATGGTTCCAGGTCTTGGGACAAGAGCTGTTGACAGATTGGCAAATGATTATCCTATAATGATATCTCCAGGTCAGCCAAACTTAAGAGTAAATGTAAGTCCAAAGGAGATTATAAAATATTCACCAAAGTTTTTTGATGTTATAAATATGGAAACTAATAGTTTTGAAACAATTGAAGCATCATCTATATTAAAAAAACTTGGACAACATATCCCTTTAATAAAACAAATGATATCAATCAATTCGGACGGTTACATACAAACACCTCTATCGTTATTTAATATGGATTTCACATCAGATGAAATAATAATTAATTTTGAGGGTTTATTTTCAAACACAGACTTTATTAAGCAGATAAAAGGAGCTCTTGATTTATTAAAATTAAAAATAGGAGAACCTGTAGATATAGAATTTGCTCATGACGGCAAAGATCTTTATCTTCTTCAATGCAGACCGCAAAGTTATAATTTAGAAAACAGCCCCTCTCCTATTCCGCAAAATATTAAAACTGATAAAATTTTATTTACTGCTGAAAACTATATTACCAATGGCCTTGTACCAGAAATTACCCATTTGGTCTATGTAGATCCAGAAGAATATAATTTACTAAATAATATTGAGGATCTAAAAAAAATTGGCGAAGCTGTTGGTAAACTTAATAAGATTCTACCAAAACAACAGTTTATACTTATGGGTCCAGGGAGATGGGGAAGCCGGGGTGATATTAAACTGGGTGTTAATGTAAGTTATGCAGATATAAAAAACACCGCTGTTTTAATCGAAATAGCAAGAAAAAAAGGGAACTATACTCCAGACCTATCATTTGGAACTCATTTTTTTCAGGATCTTATAGAAGCATCAATAAAGTATATCCCACTGTATCCGGATAAAGAAAATATAATTTTTAACGATATTTTTTTTAGTCATGGAATAAATCTTCTTTCAAAATTATTACCCGAATTTTCTTATTTGGAATCTACCCTAAAAGTGATTGATATTCCTAATTCCTGGGATGGGCAGATATTAAAAATTCTAATGAATTCTGATCTTAATAAAGCAATAGGATTTCTTTATGATCCACAAAGCTATCATAAGAGTAATCTTTCTTCAGATAAAAATTATTCGGACCAAAGTAGGGGATTCCCAGCTTCCAAGGAGGATTTTTGGAGATGGAGATACTACATGGCAGAAACAATTGCATCAAAACTTAGTGCCTCCCGTTTTGGAGTAAAAGCCTTTTATCTGTTTGGAAGTACAAAAAATGCATCTGCCGGCCCCTCTAGTGATATAGATATTCTTATACATTTTACTGGAAATAATAATCAAAAAGAGAGTCTTATAAACTGGTTGGAAGGATGGAGTCTTACCTTAAGTGAAAATAATTACCTTAAAACTGGATATAAAACAGATGGTATTCTCGACATACATTTTATTTCAGATAAGGATATTGAGAACAAAACCAGTTATGCATTAAAAATTGATGCAGTTACTGATGCAGCACATAAACTGAAAATTAAAAACTAAATTAGTTCTCTTTTTGCTGAAAGAGGGTCTGAGGGGTCAAAAATGATTATACTTAGCTCCTGTCCATCATGGGATCCATTAAAACAAATCGTTTTGCCAATTTTATCATTCCAGTTACCTGTTAGCCTTGTTGATTCATGTATATGACCATGCATTGTTATTAGAGGTTGATACTTACTAATAAAATCTTTTATTGCTATGGAGCCAAGATGAACATCCAGAGGAACATGATCTATAAATTTACCATCAAGATCCCCTCGGTCCAATTGAGTTTGGTATGGTGGTGAGTGAAATAAAAATATGGAATTACTAAGATCATTGGCTTTGGCAATTTTCTCAAGATCAAGTTTTATAGTCCTATATTTATCTTCCGGGTCTTTAACACCAAAACTGATTATTCCTTCTTCTGGTGCTATTGACCCTGGGGGAATAAAACGAGAGACATCGTATCTTTCCCAATCCTTGAATAAAAATGGAGTAGGAGGAACATAAGAATAACCATGAATATCGTAATCCATCCATTTCAAATGGGAATCCTGTATGTAATACCACAAACCATATTCTTCAATAATACGAATTTCTACTTCAAGAGCTTTACTATCGTCGTTTCCTGAAATTATAAATATTTCAGGATAAAGATCTTTTAAATTATCTTTTAATTTCTGTAACTCTGGTAATACAAATAACATAAAAAAATTATTGTTACTGTTTTTAGATTTTATGTTTTTTATTGATCTGCTTAAATCTCCTCCAATAAAGACAGCATCAGGAGTAAATTTAGTTATTTGCTTAAATAGCTTTTTATATTTTGATTCATTACCGTGGAGATCCGAGGTAAACAGACATTCAAGTTTAGCTTTCATCCATTTAATACTTCTACTAACACTGCATCGTTTACAGGTGATAAAAATGTGGTTCCCTGATTTTTCTGCAGAACAAACTGTACAGAACTACCCTTCTTCTTTTTATC
>JAOZPU010000009.1:4091-39451 GCA_029932585.1 Spirochaetia bacterium
TTCCCTGATTTTTCTGCAGAACAAACTGTACAGAACTACCCTTCTTCTTTTTATCTTTTTTTAAAGCATTTATTATTGCTAATGTGTCAATATTATCTGGTGTTTGTAAATTATATGAATATTTTTCTACAAGTTTCAAAACTTCTGTAAGCCAGTTAGAATCTGTGACTCCCATTATTACACCAGTTTCTAAAGCTTTAATAATACCCCATATTACGGCTTCTCCATGAGAAAAGCCGGTAAAATTTGAAACTGATTCCAGAGCATGACCAAAGGTATGTCCTAAATTTAAATGTGTCCTAATACCAGATTCTACAGCATCCTGTTCCACATACCATGCTTTTACACCAATAGACAGTTCAACAAGTTTAATTAAGACATCATGATCTCTTTCTAAAACAGCTTCATACTGGTTAGTTAAAATGTTTAAAATTTCTGTATCCCAAAGTAATCCATGTTTTATAATTTCTGCCAAACCACTCATGTATTCTCTATCTGGTAGTGAATCCAATAAATCGATACATATTCGAACTTCTGCAGCTGGAGCAAAAGTACCAATCATATTTTTAAATTTAAGAAAATCTATGCCTGTTTTTCCACCTAATGCTGCATCTGCCATAGCCAGGAGGGTTGTAGGAATAAGAATAATTTCTGCACCCCGCATATAGATAGATCCTGCGAAAGCAGTCATATCACAGACTACCCCTCCTCCAACACCTACAAACAGAGAATCTCTGGCTGCTCCAACATCTACTGCTTTGGATAAAATAGCTTCAATGCTATCCCATTTTTTTGTAATTTCACCTGGTTGAAGTACTATCTCTTCTACAGGAATAGTATTTGGAAAAAGCTTTCTTGTATTTGTATCAAATACTGCCAATACTGATTTATGCTCAAAATATAATAAATCAATCAAAGAGAGAAATCTAACTGTAGTTTTTTTATTACCTATAATAACGGTATGTTCTTTCAAAACAATCCTACTTGAGCATATCCTTTATAAGTGACTTAATAAAAGGATCTAAAATAGAATAATATCTTTTATTACCCTTTACTTCGGATGCTACAATATCTTTTTCCTTCAGAACAGCAAGATGCTGGGAAATTACTGGCTGAGATTGATTAAGACAAGTCCATAACTCTGTAACACAGGCATCCTCATTTTCTATAAGACATAAGATCTTCAGTCTTAAGGGATGGCCGCACACCTTAAGCTTCTCTGCATAAGATTCAATAATTATACCGGAACAACATGTTTTTTCTTTCATATATACAGACATTACACATTATATAGTCTTTTTGCAAGTAACTAAGAAAAATGGTTAATAGAATTTCATAAAACTCCATTAGTAATTTTAGGTGTTTCCATATTTTACAATTGCATGGCGAATTGCACATGAAATTATAGACATAAAAAAGCTAATTAGAGCTAAAAATTGTTTTATATGTTATCAGTGCAATTAGCTGCCATTGAAATGAATACGTTCTTTGCTTATTATCCGTGTATGGAATCTATCTATTTTGATTGGGCTGCTACTGCACCAATTCTACCCGAATTACCACAACTAATCTCTGAAGCATTGTTTACTTTTCAGGGCAATCCATCGTCTATTCACTCCTCTGGGAAAAAATCAAAAACAGAACTGGAGTATAACAGAAAAGTATTCGCAAAATTATTGGAGACTAAACCAGAACAACTTATATTTACTTCAGGAGGATCTGAATCCAATAGTATTATTTTCTCATCATTATTTTTAAAGAAACCGGGATCACATATAATACTTTCTGCAATTGAACATCCTTCAATTTATGAATTTGCTACAAATCTTAAAAGTTTTGGGTATGAAATTGATTTCATTAAACCAGCTGCAAACGGTATTATTATTCCAGAAAATATAGAAAAACACCTTAAAAAAAATACTACTCTAGTATCAATAATGACTGTTAATAATGAAACAGGTGCAATTCAGAAAATAAATGAAATTGGTAAACTTATTAGACATTTTGAACAAAAAAACGGTAGAAAAGTTCACTTTCACACAGATGCAGTACAGGCATTAGGAAAGATTCCTTTTAAACCAGGACTATTAAATATTGACTCTGCTTCATTTAGTGCTCATAAAATTGGGGGTCCCAAAGGAGTAGGAATGCTGTTTTTAAAAAAACCTTTAAATGTAATCTCTTCTGGAGGTGGCCAGGAATTTACAATTCGTCCAGGCACAGAAAATATAGCTGGTATAAAAGCTTTTGCAAGAGCAATGGAAATTAGCCTGGAGAAATTAGATATAAACTATAAACTTGTTCAGTCTTTAAAAACTATACTTATTGATGAATTAAAGAAAATAAAAGGAATTAAATTTTTATTTGATAATAATTTTGAATCTGATTACTCTCCATATATTGTAAATGCTACTGTTGCACCCATTCCAGGCGAAGTTGTTGTAAGAATGCTTAGTGATGAAGGAATACAAATCTCAACAGGATCAGCATGTTCTTCCCGAAACAGTAAAAAAAAGCTAAGAGTACTTACAGCCTCGGGGATTTCAGAACAGGAAGCCTCAGGGTCTATAAGAATATCCTTAGGGTGGTCCAGTACCAAAGAAGAAATATTAAATTTTAGTTTAGTTTTAAATACTATAATTTCAAAATTAAGAATATATCATAAATAATTTCCAGGAGAAAGTTGTGAAAAATTTTTATCTGATTAAGATTGGAGAGATTTCTCTCAAAAAGGGTAATAGAAAGAGTTTTGAAAAACAATTAAGATTTAATATTAAAAAAAAGCTCCATTCCCCTTCTAAAATTACAATACAACGAGGAAGATTTTTTCTTGAAACTGAAGAGGAGGATATTAATAATATTAAGTATGCTCTTGGAACAACTCCTGGCATGGTAAGTTTCTCCAGAGCTGTAAAAGTAGAGAAAAAGATTGAAACTATAAAGAAAGCAGCTTTGAATTTTGCAAAAGAACTTGTTATAAAATATCCCTCTGGAACATTCAAAATAGAATCAAGACGTGCAGATAAAGGTTTCTCATATACTTCATATGAGATTTCTGCACTTGTAGGCGAATATCTACTTGAAGAACTTCCTTCTTTAAAAGTTGATGTTCATAATCCGGACTGGATAATTAATGTAGAAATAAGAAATCTTGCATATGTCTATGGAGCCCAGGAAAAAGGTGCAGGAGGACTTCCTGTAGGTAGTGCAGCGAAAGGTATGCTCCTACTATCCGGAGGTATAGACTCCCCTGTTGCTGGATATCTAATGGCAAAAAGAGGTCTTCGAATGGATGCTATATATTTCCATGCCTATCCATATACCTCTGATGATGCTTTGGAAAAGGTAAAAACTCTTGCATCTAAAATTGCTCCATATCTATCTGGTTTAAGTCTTTTTGTTGTTCCTTTTACAGAGTTTCAACTATTATTAAAACAGAAAGCGGAAGAAGAGGAAGTTACTCTATTAATGCGTGCAGGTATGGTCAAGATAGCAGAAATGATATCTAAAGAGAGGGATGGAACCTGCCTGGTTACAGGAGAATCTCTTAGTCAGGTTGCAAGTCAAACTGTGGAAAGTATTAACTATACAGGCAGTGAAACAAATTTAACAATTTTCCGTCCTCTTATTGGAATGGATAAAGAGGATATAATTAAAATAGCAACAAAAATAGATACCTTTAATACATCAATTTTACCTTTTGAAGACTGCTGTACTATTTTCTCACCAAAACATCCACTGCTTAAACCTGATACAACAAAGCTAAAAAAATCATTTATTATGCTGGAAGGTGAAGAATTGTTGAAAGAAGCTGCGGAAAAAGCAGAACGGATTTATTTTAGACCGTAATGTATTTATAAATCGTAGGGACAGGTCGCGACCCGTCCCTAGGATGTTTTGACGGTTTCTTTTTTAGTTTCTGTTTTTTTTGAAGGGGCAGATTCTGATTTTTCTGACGATTTTACTTTTGGAGTTGATGAATTACTGTTTTTACTTTTATTATCTGTCACATAAAAACCACTGCCTTTAAAAATTATACCGAGACCACCACCAATCAATCTTTTTAATGGACCACTGCATTCCTTACAAACAGTTAAGGGATCATCTGACATTGATTGGAAATATTCAAAAGTTCGCCCGCATTGTTCGCATTTATAATCATAAGTTGGCATATTTATTTCTCCGATGAGAGTAATTTCTATTTGTAAACATAATATATCGATAATTGTATATAATAATCAAGAACTCTAAACAAATTAAGGTTAAATTCTAACTGGGATATTCTCTTTATTAAGAAATTCTTTAATTCCACCCACAGTATATCCATCAATGTGAACCATTGATGCAATAAGAGCGGCATCTGCTTTTCCTTCATTAAAAACATCTGCAAGATGCATTGAAGTACCAGCGCCACCAGAGGCTACAACAGGAATACCCACTGATTCTGAAATCATACGTGTTAATTTAATTTCATACCCATTTTTTGTGCCATCGGCATCTATGGAGTTTAAAACTATTTCACCTGCCCCTAATTTCTCTATTTTCTTAGCCCATTCAAGAGCATCGAGATCAACCTTTGTTCTTCCACCATTAATTACAATTCCATAACCAGATGGCTTACTAAAGTCCATTTCTACATCCATACCAACAACTATACACTGTTTACCAAAATGCTTGGCACCTTCAGATATAATTGAAGGATTTTTTACAGCAGAACTATTAACACTTACCTTTTCAGCCCCTGCAAGTATTACCTGTTTCATATCTGAGAGAGTCCTTATCCCACCACCAACTGAAAATGGTATAAAAATTTTTTCTGCAACTTTTTTTACAATATCGATCATTATTCCCCGTTTCTCAGAGGAAGCAGTAATATCATAGAAAACAAGCTCATCTACACCTTGCTTGTAGTATTCCTCTGCCATTAAAACAGGATCACCTATATCAACATTACCTTTAAATTTAACACCTTTAGTTGTTTTTCCATCTCTAACATCAAGACATACAATTATTCTTTTTTGGAGCATTATTTAGACCCCCTGGGTTTTTGAGATAAAATTATCCAGAAGTTTAAGTCCATGGGGACCTGATTTCTCAGGATGAAATTGAACTGCAACAAGATTATCCACAGAAAAAGCTGAACTAAATGAAATACCATAATCTGTTAAAGCTATAACTGCATTTTGATTATCCGGATCCGGATAATAAGAATGTACAAAATAAAAAGAGCTATTATTGGGAATATCTTTAAAAATATAATGATTGTTAGTAGATTGAACCTGATTCCATCCCATATGAGGTATTTTCAAATCCATATTATGAGAAAACTCTTTTGAATTACCAGGAACTAAACCTACACACTTAGTATTCCTCTCTTCTGAAGAATCAAGAACTATCTGGCAACCCAAACAAATACCGAGTATAGGATTCCCCTTTTTAAAATATTCCCTAAGAAAAATATCCAACCCTCTCTTTTTTAAAATTTTCATTGAGGATTGAGCCTCTCCCACTCCAGGGAAAATAAGTTTATCACTTTTTGCAAGTTCATAAGGATCACTTGAAACAAAGTATTTAGCGCCCAAATGAGCTAGTGCGGTTTCTACACTTTTAAGATTTCCTGCATCATAGTTTAAAATTCCAATCTTCATTTAGTTTCCAGCTAAGAGAGTCATCATTTCATTAGAGTCAAGAAGAATATTATTTATAATAATCTGATTATCCACAGCATTAATTTCTGATGTATGAACAACTTTCATTATTGCCGACTTACCTGTATCATTCATTTTCATTAATAAACCTAATTTTAAAGCTATAGAAAATATTTTTGCATCAAAATTATTCGAGAAATCAAGAACACCGGATATAGAATAATTATCTTCAATTTTTTTAACTACAAAAAACAAATTCTGAACCAACATTTTTTCTAATGGAATGTTTAATGATTTATAGATTGCTGCCCCGGGAAGATGAGAATATACAGTAATTGCTGATTGCTCAAATTCTGTCTTTACTTTCTCTGGGATAAAATTTCTACTCCCGGAATCAATGAACTCCAAATTGGTATCAATATCTGTGCTGGAAATTATTGCTACTGACTTAAGAGGAACTGAAGCAAAAAGACTGTACTCCTTGTATTCCCACCAAATGTAATCATCTTTATGTTTTTCCCAGTTTTTATCTTTTCCAATGGCATAATTTGTAAAAAACTTTGAATACTTTCCCTCTGCCAGAATAGAAAAATTAGATTCAGGATCCAATCCTGCTACAGAAAAAGATAATCTATCTGTTCGTTTAATTATTGGAGACAAATCATTTTCAGAATACCTGGACATAAAATTGTCCAGTAACTCTCTATCTTTTGAAAGATTAAAATAAAGGAGAAGTCGTCCATCCTCTACTACTACTCCCGGATAATTTTTCTCTGCAAAATCCGGGGTAGTACTACACCCTGTAATTATAAATATATATACAGAAAGAACAAAAACAAGTGAAATAATTAATTTACTATCTTTTACAAGTTTCATTTGGATTTTACCTATACACTCCTATTGAGATCTATAAAACAGCTTATATCCCCCCACATCATTTCTGTTGAATCAGGACTCCTTTCCCAGATAATACTATCTGCAAGAGTTTCTATTAAAAGATGTTCTTTAAAAGTATCAACTGCACTTTTCAGCCAATCATTTCCATCCAATTTCAAAACTATACGGTCAGTTACATCCAAATTTCTTTCTTTTCTAAGATTCTGTATACTTCGGACAATATCCCTTACAGTACCTTCTCTAAGGAGATCTTCTGTTATTTCACTATCTAATCCAATTGTTAAAGAACCCTCATTGAGAACTTTTAAATTTTCTTTCTCAAATCTTTGAATTACAATACCATCTTCTTTCAAAGTGAATTCACCTGACCCATAATTTATCTGTAAGGCTGAACCTTCCAAAAGACTTTGTATTTCAACCATGGACAACTCTTCAATTTTTAATGCTGCCGATTTCATATTCTTGCCAAGCAACTTGCCAAGTACTTTAAAATTAGCTTTGGCCTTGTATTCGACAAGATCCTCTTCATTATCTTTAAAAATAACATTTTTTACATTTAATTCTTCAATAATAATATCTTCCATTTCTCTAAGAACTGCTTTTTCTTTAGAATCTCTGGTAACAATATATATTGATTTCAATGGCTGCCTTATTTTTAAGGAATGAATACTTCGAAGAGATCTTCCCATGGAAACAGCCTGTCTTGTTATTTCCATCTTTTTTTCAAGCTCAGGATCACGAATTTTATTGTCTGCAATTGGATAATCTGTAAGATGGATAGATTCAGGCATCTTATCTGTTCTTAGATTTTGATAAATTTCTTCGGTAATAAAAGGAATAAAAGGTGCTGCCACATGAATAATACTCATTAGAACTGAATAAAGTGTTTCATAGGCCTGTAATTTATCAATATCATTTTCTGACCGCCAAAACCTTCTACGGGATCGTCTGATATACCAATTGTTAAGTAGATCAATAAATCTAATAATATCACCTATACCTTTTGATAAATCATACTTATCCAAATGGCTGGTTACCTCTGCCACCAAAGATTCTGCTTCTGATAAAATCCATCTATCCAAAGGATTGTCAGGATTTTCGGGTACTCCACTGGATTCAAAATTATCAATATTTGCATATGTAATAAAAAAGCTGTAAGCATTCCAAAAAGGGATTATAAAACCTTTAAGAACATCTTTAATTCCTTCATCAGAATATTTTAAATCTTCACCTCTAACAACTGCAGAATTGATTAAAAACATACGCAGAGCATCTGCACCAAAACTATTAATAATATCTTTTGGATCCGAAAAATTTCTTTCTGACTTGGACATTTTTTTACCGTCTTCTGCCAGAACAAGACCATTAACAATAACATTTTTAAAAGCAGGTTTATCAAACAGAGCAGCTGCAAGTATAGTTAAAGTATAAAACCATCCACGAGTCTGATCCAGACCCTCAGAAATAAAATCTGCAGGAAAATTATTCTCAAACCACTCTTTATTTTCAAAAGGATAGTGAATCTGTGCATAAGGCATAGCTCCGGATTCAAACCAGCAATCCAAAACATCAGGGATTCTTCGCATAGTTCCCTTACCGTCAGGGCTTGGCCATGTAATTTCATCTACAAAATGTTTGTGTAGATCATCTACCATTACACCGGATTTTTCTTTTAACTCTTCTCTGGAACCAATTACTTCCATATGATCAGAACCATCGCATTTCCAGATTGGAATTGGATTACCCCAATATCTGTTTCTACTAATAGCCCAGTCTCTGGCTCCCTCAAGCCATTTACCAAATCTTCCAGATTTTATATGACCAGGCATCCATTCTACCTGATTATTGGCAGAAATCATCTTCTCTTTAATTTTTGAGATATCTACAAACCAACATGATATTGCACGATATATTAATGGTTCCTTTGTACGATAGCAAAAGGGATAACTATGATTATAATTTTCTCTTTTTACAAGCTTACCCTCATCTTTTAGTCTTTTTATAATTGCTTTATCTGCATCTTTTACAAAAAGACCTTCATAGTCAGAAATCTCATCAGTAAATTTACACTCAGCATCTATGGGACAAACAATAGGAACACCTGTGTTTTTCATTACATTATAGTCATCTTCTCCAAATCCCGGAGCAGTATGAACAATTCCAGTTCCATCTTCAACTGTTACATAATCTGCTACAAGAGTTTTAAAAGCATTTTGTTTATCCAAATCTTTGAAATAGGGAAATAAAGGTATATAACTTATCCCTTCAAGTTCCTTCCCTGTAAGCTCTTCAATAATTTCATAATCTTCAGGATCTTTATAATATGAAGAAAGACGTTCTTTTGCCAAAATATAGACATCATCACCATCCTTTATTTTTGTATAAACAATTTCCGGGCCTAATGCTAAGCCCAGGTTTGAAGGAAGAGTCCATGGTGTTGTAGTCCATGCCAGAAAATAAGCATCTTCCTCTTTAAGTTTAAATCTTACAGTTATCGCAGGATCGATAACATCTTTGTAACCACCTAAATTGACTTCAAAATTCGACAGAGGTGTTGACAATTTTGGGCTATAGGGCATGATATAAAAACCTTCATACATCAACCCTTTTTCCATAAGCTGTTTTATTATCCACCATATAGATTCCATATAATCAGAATCCATAGTTTTATATCCATTATCAAAATCAACCCATCGACCCATTCGGGTAACTATTTCTTCCCATTCAGAAGTGTAACGTTGAACTATAGATCTGCAGGAGTCATTAAATTTAGCAACTCCAAATTCCTCTATTTGATACTTTCCGGATATACCCAACTCTTTTTCCATCTCATATTCTACAGGTAGTCCATGACAATCCCAGCCAAAGGTTCGATCGACCTTTTTACCCTTCATAGATTGATATCTGGGTATAATATCTTTTATTGTTCCAGGTACAAAATGTCCAAAGTGTGGTAGCCCTGTTGCAAAAGGAGGTCCGTCATAAAATACGAATTCCTCATTTCCTTCTCTCTGGTTTATTGATTTTTTAAAAATATCATTCTTTTTCCAAAACTCCAGTATCTTTTCTTCCATCTTTGGAAAACTAACTTTTGAATTTACAGGTTTATACAATGTTGCCTCCGAAATAATCAGTTCTGAAGGGCTATACTATGATATTTTTCTGTATCCTTCAAGCTTTGCAGGAGCCTTTAAAACTCTTATTTATTTATTTTTTTCCTAATTTCTTATTTTGAAAATCCGACATATTAATTAACTGGACAAGGATGTCCGGACTTTATACACAATCAAGGAGGATTGTATGATAATCAATCACAACATGAGCGCTATGTTTACTCAAAGACAGAATGGTATGAACAACTGGCGGGTAAATGGTAACATGGAAAAATTATCTTCTGGAATGAGAATCAACAGAGCTGGTGATGATGCATCAGGTCTTGCTGTTTCTGAGAAGATGCGTGCACAGATCAGAGGTTTAAGAAGAGCTGAGAAAAATGCACAGGATGGAGTATCTTTTATTCAGACAACAGAAGGATATCTACAGGAAACTCAGGATATTCTACACAGAATGAGAGAACTTGCTATTCAAAGTTCAAATGGAATCTATTCTGATGAAGACAGAATGCAGATTCAGGTAGAAATCAGTCAGCTGGTTGATGAAATCAACAGAATTTCTTCACATGCTCAGTTCAATGGTATGAACATGATGACTGGTCGTTTTGGTAAAGAAACTGGTGAAAATTCTGTAACTGGCAGCATGTGGTTGCATATTGGTGCAAACATGGATCAAAGAGAAAGAGTTTATATTGGAACAATGACAGCTCAGGGTTTAGGATTACAGGGTCTTGGAGCAAAACCTCATGCAGCAACATTTTTCTCTATAGGTTCACCTGACAGTGCGAATATGTCTCTTTCTTTAATTGATGGTGCTCTAACAAAAGTAAGTAAACAAAGAGCAGATTTAGGTGCTTATCAAACAAGACTTGAATATGCTTCACAGGGACTTAATATTGGAGCAGAAAATCTTCAGGCCGCTGAATCAAGAATACGTGATACAGATATGGCAGAAGAAATGGTTGAATTTACTAAGAATCAGATTCTTGTACAAACATCTAATGCTATGCTTGCTCAGGCTAATTCAAAGAGTCAGTCAGTTCTTCAGTTATTCCAGTAATTAAAAAGAATAAATTGTAAAAGGCGACCCCTTTGGGTCGTCTTTTTTTATTTGTTGATGAATCGCTTTATATGATGTATTAATACTATATGAAGCATTTTCATGTTACCCCTACTCTCCGTCATTTCTCAAATATTTTCTCTTTAAATGGATACAACTGTTTTCTGGTGGGGGGGGCTCTTAGAAATCATTATGCAGGAATACAACCTACAGATTTTGATTTTGCAACAGATGCGAGCCCTGAAGAAGTTCAGAAAATTTTCCATAATGTTATTCCTACGGGAATTAAACATGGAACTGTAACCGTAATTTTTAAAGGTCATCAATTTGAGGTAACCACATTTAGAATAGAAGGAGATTATTCAAATTCAAGACACCCGGATAATATTACTTTCAGCCCTTCAATTTTTGAAGATTTAAAAAGACGTGATTTTTCTATAAATTCAATTGCCATGAATCTTCAGACAGGGGAAGTTCTCGATCCACATAATGGTATTCAGGATCTTAAAAGAAAAATAATAAGAGCAATTGGGAATCCTGTCGAAAGGTTTAATGAAGATGGCCTAAGGCTTATGAGAGCCTGTAGATTTACTGCACAATTAAATTTCACAATAGAAAAAAAGACTTTTGAAGGTTTGGTTGAGTGTAAAAAAAATCTTAAAAACGTTTCCTCAGAAAGAATAAGAGATGAAATAATTAAAATTCTTTCTTCAGAAAAACCATCTGTTGCATTTAAAATTATGGAAAGTTCAGGAATACTCGAACTGATTATTCCTGAATTATCTCTTTGCAGGGGCATAGACCAAAAAGGATATCATGATTTTGATGTTTTGGATCATCTTTTTTATTCTTGCGACGGAGGACCCAGGGATGATATTATTTTACGTTTAACCTGCCTGCTTCATGATATAGGAAAACCTCAATCCCTGGTTCTAGATTCTGATGGTTTCCCTACATTTTACAATCACGAAAACATTTCTGAAAAACTGGCAACAAATATTATGCAAAAATTACGTTTTTCAGGGAATGATATAAAACGATCAGCTCATCTTATATTACATCATATGTTTAACTATACTGAGGAATGGAGTGATGCTGCGGTTAGAAGATTTATTTCGAAAGTAGGAATTGAAAGTATAGACGATCTCTTCAGACTAAGAATTGCTGATCAGTTTGGTATGACAAATTCAAAAAAATTATCAGAAAATTTAAAACTTTTCAAAATTAGAATAAATAAGATTATAAATGAAGGTTCTGCTTTTTCGATTAAAAATTTAAATATTACCGGTACAGATTTAATTGATAATTGTAATATAACAAAGGGTCCTCTAATTGGTACAATTTTAAAAGAGTTACTTGAAACTGTCTTAGATGATCCAAAATTAAATGAAAAGGGGAAATTGCTGTTTATAGCAACTAATCTTGTAAAAAAATACTCAAATAACTAAGATTTACTAAAATGCTTATAAGCCAGGGCAGCCGCTTTTTGTTCAGCTTCTTTCTTGTTTTTACCAATACCAGGTCCATAAAGCTCATTATCAACTTTTACTTCAATCCAAAAAGTTCTATCGTGATCAGGTCCTGATTTCTTAATTAATGAATACTTAGGATAATTTTTAAAATTCTTTTGTACATATTCCTGAAGTAAGGTCTTATAGTCTTTTTTATGTCTATTTTCAAGAACCTTATTAATTTCAGGTATCAGATATTTAAGAATAAAATTCTGAGAAGCTTTAAATCCGGAATCAATGAAATAAGCTCCAAACACGGCTTCCATACAATCTGCAAGTATTGCTTTCTTATTCCGGCCTCCGGAATACTCCTCACCCTTACCTATAAGAATAAAATTATCAATTTTGAGAATTTTTGCGATAATAGCAAGACTGTCCTCACTAACTACAAAAGATTTTATTCTTGCAAGATCGCCTTCATTTTTATTAGGAAGATTTTTATAGAGATATTCGCTTACAACAAGTCCGAGAACACTATCTCCAAGGAATTCTAATTTTTCATTATTTTCAATACTTTCTTTACTTTCGTTTGCAAAAGATCTGTGGGAAAAAGCAAGGTTCAGGAAATCTAATTTCCTGAACCTAATACCTGCATTTTTTTCAAAAAGCTGCAACTCCTTCTTCCTCACCTGGTTAACAGGTGGAGGTCTAAAGTTACCTGCTCTGAAACTTCGATTCACTAATTATTAAGCTTCCTGAGATTTAAGAAAGTTTAAAGCGTCTCCAACAGTTTCAAATTCGTTAGCTTTTTCATCTGGAATAGTAACACCCATTTCTTCCTCAATAGCATATACAAGTTCATATGTATCAAGACTATCAGCACCAAGATCTTGTCGAAAAGATGCTTCAGGTGTAATTTTTGATTCTTCCACTTCCAGTTTCTCAGCAATAAGCTTCTTCAATTTGTCAAAAAGTTCGTCCATAATATACTCCTTAAAAAATATTAAGCCATATTTTCAAGTTCTAATACTTGATTTCCCCTATAATAACCACACTTAGGACAAACACGATGTGGTAATACTTTATTACCACATGTTCCGCATTCGATAAGTCCTGGTACTATTAGTTTCATATTCGCAGATCGTCTTGTACGTGATCGTTTTTTTGACGTCTTATATTTTGGTACTGCCATTGTAACATCCTCTCTAAGTTAGCAAAAAGTCAGTGTGAAACTACCCTAAATCGAGCTTAATGTCAACTGCCTCGTAATCGCTGTTTTAAAGCAAATGCAACTTCCGGAGGTACCATAGCCCCTATATCACCATCAAGTAGAGCAATCTCCTTAATAGCTGAGGACCTCAAGACAAAATACTTTGGATCAGTTGGCATGAACATAATATCAACATCAGGACTTAACTCCTTATTTGTCATTGCAAGTTCAAACTCATATCCAAAGTCAACAAGTGCACGAACACCTCTTACCATCACTTTTACATGATTTTCTTCTGCGAATTTAACTATTAGTTTATCCCATAACTTCACAGTTACATTAGAATAATCCTTTACTAGTAAACTCATCATCTCAAACCGTTCATCTGGTGAAAACAGAGTCTTTTTCTGGTTATTCACCGCAATAACGACATAGAGTTCCTCAAAAATAGAGGATGCCCTTTTTATGAGATTCATATGACCATTTGTTGGAGGATCAAATGAACCTGGAAACATAGCTTTTATCACGTTGACAATTTACTCACTATATACCATCAAAGTCAAGATATATATCGGTCGGCAACCGAAATAATACATTATTTTTAAAAGTTTTTTTCTAAAACCCAATTAAATGCCTTTATTTTTATAAAATTTCAATGTTTATTAATTTTCGTTTTGACAAATACTGAATGACTATATAAACTATGTCTAATGAGAAAATTATATATTTATTTAGTTAGCAGTATACTTCTGGCAGGTTTATTTTCCTGTACCACTCTACCACCTGAAGAAAAAACAATTGAACCTTCTAAAGAAATTGTTCAGGAAGTAGTAATACCTATAGAAAATAAATCTGAAAAAATAGAGGAAAAACCAAGCAATACACTTTCGGAAACCGAAATGGAAACAGTAGAAACAGATATTTCTGAACTTATAGAAAAACTTAATGGTATTATTAAATCAAAAGATTTTATAGTCTGGAAACAATATCTATCACAGGATTATATAAACTATTATAGTGATCCGGAAGTTTTAAAAGAAAAGTCTCAATCTCCTCTTTTGACAAAATACAAGATTGTTCTACGATCACTTGAAGATTATTTTAATTTTGTTGTTGTTGGCAGCAGACAAAATGTTAAACTGGATGAAATTAAAGCTCTCGACAGAGATCGAATAAAAGCATATATGTTTATTAATAATACTTCTGTTATAATATATGAACTTATAAGAATCGATAATACCTGGAAAATAGGGAAATTTTCAGAATAACAACCCCACAAGGGAAATGGAGAATCAATATGAAAAATAAATTTTTCACCATAATAATACTGGTTTTTGTCTTAATGCCGATATCTACACTGTTTGCTCAGCAGCAATCTAATGACAAAGAAACTACTGTTGAGGAGTTATTTCTCCAAAGCATAGAATTAACAGTAATTGGAGAGATGGCAACCAATACCTCCAGAGACGCAAAACTGGATGCACTTGAAGCTATTGAAGAAATGATAGGAGAAGGACGTACTTCCGGGAATGATCAGGATTTAGTATCAATCCTGGAATATCTATCTATGGAAGGAAATGGTACACAAATGAGAGAATCAGGATTATTAATTAATAATTTTCCTGAAGTTCGCAGAAGATCTTGTGAATCCCTTGGAAAATTAGGGGGAGAAAGTGCAAAAGCTTCATTAATAAATGTATTATTGACCGAAGAAGAACCTATGGTACTTGCAGAAGCAGCATATGGACTTGGTACAATTGGAATCAATAAAGATAATCAAGTAACTCAGGCTCTTGCATACTCAATACTTGGTCAAAATATAATGACCCCGGATAACAATTACGCCTTTGCTGTCCTACTCGCTTTTGAAAAAATTGCTGAATCAAATAATGGTATTGATGATCCCAGTGCAATTAGAGCACTTATAAGAATACAGAATGGTAATTATATAAAGACTGTTCAGAGAAAGGCAAAAAGCGTTATTGATAAACTTAGAACATTTTAACTAAGGAAGAACTGAAGGCTTTAAAATATATTAAAGTCTTCAGTTTAAATAGATTTAATATCTACCTGTTTTTTAAATTTCTACTAAGCTTTTTGCGCCATTCACTACTACCATCGCTGCTATTTTCTTTTTCTTCGAACTGAATTGTTTTTCTTATAGAAAGGTCTTTTCCTGATTTATTGTTTATTATTGCAAAATTACCATTTCCAATATATATTATTTTTTCTTTAGGTTCTAATTCTTCGTTTTCTGATATTTTTTTAAGAACACAATCAAAATGAGCTGGTTTTTTATCTTCCCCAACAGATATAGCTGTAAGAAGAAATTTTACTGATTTATTGCATATTGGACATTCAGGATATGTTCTTTTATTTCGGGGTCGTCTGTAATTGTTACGTCTTCTATTTCTGGGAGGATTAGAATTACCTGTGCCTGACTCTTGATTATCACTCAATTAACTACTCCTCGTTAAGATGAAAGATCTCTTTTGTTAGTGTATTTGCTATACTTTTAATTGCTACATTAATATAATTTTTATCATTAATTTTTTCTTTTAATTCTGCAATTTTTTTAGGGTCGGTGTGTTTAGCTATACGTACCATATTTATATAGATCTCCGTAAATATATTTTGTAAACATTCTTTATATGCACAATTAATCTCATTTCCCAGCTCTCTTTTTTATTTCGTCCTTGCTTATTGCTCTAACTATAAATAATTTTTTTTCTACAAGCAAATCTATAACTTTTTTTGTTTTTTCATTCAATATACGTCCAGCAGGTGTCATTAATATCTGCACAGAAGGTCTTAAAGGTGCCTCATTATGCACAAGATCAACACGTGCTATGGAACTATCATTTAATATAACTAAAGAGCCTATAGGATAAATACCCATACTCTTAATAAATATTTTTAAAATGCCAGAGTCAAATCTGGTAGAATTATCGTTAAGTATCTCCCTCATGGCTTTATAGCCTATCATCGAATCCCTGTAAGGTCGGTCCTTCAGCATGGCTCCATATGCATCTGCAACTGAAATAATCCTGGATGCCAAAGGGATATCTTTACCTGACAACCCATTTGGATAGCCCTTACCATCCCAGCGTTCATGATGATGCAATGCTATCCGTGCAATCTCTTCCTGATATTTTAATGATTTTGTAATAAGTTTATATGTATACATTGGATGAGATTGTATAATTTTCAATTCATCAGAACTTAAATTCTCTTCTTTTTTAAGCAATGCTTCTGGTATTTTTGTCATTCCTATATCATGAAGCAAAGCCGCAACAGCAAGAGATATCAATCTACTATTAATAATTTTAAATTGCCTTCCAAGAATAATTGAAACTATCATACAATTTAAAGAACTTTGAACCAAATCCTGTTCCGGTTCAACTGATATCATGGTAATTGCCTTCAACTCTTCCGGTTTATCCCGAAGAAGTGAAAATATATCAGTTATTATAGTATCAATTTCAATTTTATCAGCTTTTGAATATTCTCGTATATCATTAAAAACAACATTCAATCTTGTAATTGCTTTTTTATAAATCCTAAGAACAGATGTATCGCCTGCATAACCACCAAGAATATCATCAGAAGTTTCCAGATCAGATTCTGACAAAAGAGACCCTTCAGTTTCAACAAATTCTATATCCCATCGTATAAGTCTTTTTATATCTTTATCTTTAATTTCAATCTTTTCGGGAACTAATAGGTTTTCACCATCAAGATATACTGGTGAAGAAAATTTCATTCCAGCCTTAAGTTCACTAACTTTTATTTTTTTCATATTAAATCCTGGGTTTCTTTAATAAAAACAAGTATTTCAGCAACTATATCAAAAACTTCATCAGGGATATACTCCCCAGGTTCCATTAGATACAGGGTTTCAGAAAGTAAATTATCTTTTATAACAGGAATATGATGTTCTTCAGCAATTTCCAAAAGCCTTTTTGCAACAAACCCTTTCCCTTTTGCAGAAATAAAAGGTGCTGGAAGATTCTTATTATATTTTATTGCTACTGCTTTATTCACCATTACACCTTAGACTATAAAATTTATACTATCCAATTTACCAGAACTAATACTAGTAAAACCATCTGTCAAATTGCTGTCACTATTAATATCGTCAATTATTATTCCCTTATTATACAGTTTTTCTTTTAATTTAAGAAATGATGGAGATTTTTCCCATAATTTCTTTTCCGGGCCAGATATTCGCATATTACCCCTATTTTGAGATTTTGTAAGATTGAAATCCCAAGTATTACCATCACCCAGAGTTAAAACTAAATTAGTAATTAAAAAATTATCATTTAGTCTTAATTTCAATATACCATGACCTGTTCTTACATAATCAAAACTCAAAGGTATAATAAGCCAATTATCATGCTTTCCTATACTGTGATTAAAATACTTAAGAAGCTCATTACCAGAATCTATTTTTTTAATCTGATTCTTTATATTTTCTTTAATAGTTTCTTTATCAAACTTACCAGTTTGTTTGCTTTGATTTTTTCTTTTTTGATTTTCAGCATTATTACTACTAAAGTTACCTGAAAAACTTAATATTTCATCTATATTTGTATCACTAAGAGGTATCCCTTTATCAATCATCAATAATAATATTTTAACTAATTTATGATCTATTTTCTTATTATTTCTTAATACAGATAGTATTTTCTCAAAATAAGCAGGATCAAGGGGCATATATGTTCTAACAAGACTCTCAGATATTATTTTTTTTCCAGGATCTGTATAACGATCCTCATTGTTTATATTGCTATTTAAAATTTTTCCATCATCAAGTACTTTTAATTGTAATCTATTTTTCAGCCAAAACGTTTGTGCATGTATCTTCGATCCAGGATGCAGAATCTTTGAGCTTTTTACATTAACGAATTTACCAAGTATTGATATTTGGTATATATTCGAACTTATTTTTTTATTCACAGTAAAAACAACAAAAGTACCGGATTTCAGAGTATTCTGAAGTCCGGTAGCTTTTATTCTAAATGATCTTGTTTCCAGAAGAAACATTTTTTTTATTTACTTGCTTGTTTTTTCTGATCCTTTCTACGAATAAGCTCAGGAACCTTTGCAGCTTTTCCAACTCTATCTCTAATATAATAAAGTTTGGCCCTTCTTACACGACCTCTTCTAACTACAACAGTTTTCTCTACTCGAGGTGAATGCAGAGGGAAGATTCTCTCTACTCCAACTCCATAAGACATTTTTCTTACAGTAAAAGTTTTTCTGATACCGCTGTTATTTATTGCAATAACAAGTCCCTCAAAAATCTGAATTCGTTCTGTCTGACCTTCCACAATCTTAAAATGCACCTTGACAGTATCGCCAATCCTGAAATTTTCAGGGTTTTCTTTTAACTGTTCTGCTTCAATTTCATTTATGAGTTCCATCCTCATTTCCCCCTCTTCTCAAACTAAATATCTATATTAATATCAGGCCTATTTTCCATAGTCTTTTGAATCCTTTTATCTCTACGCCATTCATCAATTTTCGCATGATTACCTGACAATAACACATCAGGGACAACTAAGCCACGAAAATTGGAAGGACGTGTATAATGGGGATACTCAAGAAGCCCATTAGTAAAACTCTCTTCAACAAGAGATTCACTGCTAATAACACCTTCTAACAGTCTATAAACCGAATCAATTATAACAAGGGTAGATATCTCTCCTGATGAAATTACATAATCACCAATTGAAATCTCTTCATCAACGTACAAATCAATTATTCGTTGATCAATCCCCTCATATCTTCCACAAATAAAAACCAATTCATCATATCCTGCAAGTCGTTCAGCCTGACTTTGATCAAACTTAATACCTGAAGGACTGGGGTAAATTACCCGCTTCAAGGAACCTCCTATAGAATCAAGAGCAGCAGCCAAAGGTTCTGGTTTTAAAACCATACCTGCTCCTCCACCATAAGGTGCATCATCACAGGTTTTATGCTTATCCCAGGCATAATCTCTGATATTTATCAATGAATACTCAATAAGCCCTTTTTCCACAGCTTTAGCCATAATTGAACTGGTAAAAAAACTTTCAATTATATCTGGAAAAAGTGACAGAATGGTTATTTTCAATCAAGTAACCAGAGAGCTGTAAGCTCAACTGTATGCAACCCAATATTAACTTCACCTATATATTCATTCTTAAATGGGATAATAAATATACCCGATTCTGTCTTAACTTCCAATAATTCATTGATACTGTTTTCACTAATACCAATTATTTTACCTAAAACTTTTCCTGAATTAACAAGCTCGCAACCATTTAAATCTTTTAGATAATATTCATTATCTCCTAACTTAGCGGCAAATTCCTCACCAACCCAAATTTCCCATCCGGCATAGGTCTTTCCAACTTCCGGACTATCTATACCTTTTAACTTTACATATACTGTGCTGCCTGAAGCTTTTATACTTTCTACAGCCAGTACTTTAACTTTTCCATTCTTTTTTAAAACAAATTCCTTTAATTTAAGGAAATGATCTGTCTGCCCGGAAAAACTTAAAACTTTCACAAAGCCATTAACTCCATGTGAAGTTCTTATTTTTCCTATAGCAATATCATCCATATAAAATAAAACCTTTAATCCAGAATTTCCAGGACAATACGTTTACCCGATTTTGTAGCAGAAGCGCTTAAAATTGTTCGCATTGCTTTTGCAATACGTCCATGTTTACCAATTACTTTACCTATATCTTCCTGCGAAACCTTCAGCTCCAGGATAGTTGATTTCTCACCTTCAATGATGTTAACATCCACACCATCGGGATCATCAACTAACGATTTGGCAATATATACAACAAGATCTTTTTCCACTGTACACCTCTTTAGTTTACAGATCGTTCTAAAAAGATTTCCCTTTTATTCAACAACTTCTTTACAGTAGCTGTTGGCTGGGCACCTTTTCCAATCCATTCTTTGATCCTGTCTTCTTTAAGCACAACCTGCTTATCTGCTGCTTCAATTGGGTGATAAAGCCCAACTTCTTCCAATGTTCTACCATCTCTTGGTGCTCTTGAATCCACAACAACAATTCGATAATATGGTCTCTTTTTTGTTCCAAACCTTTTGAGTCTGATTTTCACGCTCATTCGAACCTCCTAATTAACTTCAACTTCAACTCTATACTCCAAGGCTTTTCATTAAATTAGCCTGGTATTTCTTACTTTTAGCAACCTTTTTCATCATAAGCCGCGTTTTTTCAAATTTCTTTAACAGCTTATTTACATCAAAAACAGCTGTTCCAGAACCTTTTGCAATTCTTTTTCGCCTTGAGGGGCCAATAATTCTATGATTATATCGTTCTTTCAAAGTCATGGAAAGTATTATAGCTTCTTCTCTAACCATTTCCTTCTGATCAATAGCTCCTGCATCTATATTACCCTTTGCACCTGGAATCATATCCAAAATAGATTCAATACTGCCCATTTTACGCATTCTTTGAAACTGTTCAAGATAGTCCTGTAAATTAAAAGTAGCAGAAACCATCTTCTCCTGAAGATCTTCCGCTTCTTTGACATCTATAGTTTCCTGTGCTTTTTCAACAAGACTGACGACATCACCCATTCCAAGAATTCGAGAGGCTATTCTATCCGGATAAAAAGGCTCAAGGTCATCCATTTTTTCACCAACACCAATAAACTTAAGAGCCTGCCCTGTAACACTTTTTAAAGATATAGCAGCCCCACCCCTGGCATCAGAATCAAATTTACTTAATATTACACCAGTAATGCCAACTTTCTCATGAAATTCTTTTGCTATAGTTACCGCACTCTGGCCTGTCATTGCATCTGCAACAAAAAGAGTTTCACTGGGTTTTGAAACATCTGATATTTTTTTGATCTCCTTCATCATTTTTTCATCAAGATGAAGACGCCCTGCCGTATCAATAATTATGGTATTAAAAGTTTTCTTCTTACCATATGCAAGGGCATTTTTTACAACTTTAACAGCATCTTTACTATCTTCCGAGTATACTTCTACTCCTACCTGGTCACCAAGAACCTGAAGTTGCTTAACTGCTGCCGGACGAACAAGATCCGCTGCAACAAGGAGAGGTTTACGTCCCTCTTTTTTCAATTTCAGAGCAAGCTTTGCTGAAGTTGTTGTTTTACCAGACCCCTGAAGCCCCATAAGAAGAATGACAGATTGGGTATCCGGTCCCTTTAGGTTTAACTCCTGCTTTGTGTCACCTAAAAGCGAAACAAGCCTGTCATAAACAATTTTTACAAACTGCTGGCCAGGATCTACAGAACGAAGAACTTTCTCACCTGTTGCTTCTTCAATTGTACGATTAATAAATCTTCTTACAACACGTAAATTTACATCAGCTTCAAGAAGAGTAATTTTAATCTCTTCTACGGCATCTTTAATATTTTTCTCGGATATAGTTGCCTTACCGGAAACATTTCTGAAAATATCTGTAAATTTTTGTGAAATACGATCGAGCATACCTATCCCCGGGAGTTTTTTGATTTTATACAGTAAATTACAGGATTAGTCAATTAGCAAGCCCCTAACGAATATCAATATATCGTCTCTTTAAGAACCTGTACCTATCCTGAGAGTCTTCCCAGTAAATACTTGCAGGATAATTGTCAATGAGAGTTTTATAAAATTCTACCGATTTCTTTTCATTACGAAGAGAACTATCTTTTTCATAAATTTTACCAAGTAGATATAAAAAATAATCTGATCCCGGGGTAATAGAGTCATCAAGAATCAAGGTCTCAAGAATTGATGCAGCGGTAACGAAATATAATTCATTGTACAGAAGTTCAGCTATTTCTGGTAATTTATTTGTAACTGAATCGATTTTACTATTTAACAGATCAGGAACTAATAATGCAAGACCGGAAGCATCCCGATTCATAATCATTTTATTGACTGAAACTTCCAGATCAAAATTCTCAGCTTCTTCTAAATTGATATTATCAGAAACAGAAGGTAATATCGCATTATTATCTAAATTTTCCCCATCAATTTTAACAATTTTGAGATCTATTTCTTCAACATTAAAAATATTACTTGATAAATCCTGATATTGAAAACGAAGGATATAATCTCCCTCATTTTTTGGTATAAAAGTATATATCGTACGGGCATCAGTAAATTTACGCCCACTATATTCAATACTTTTATTTGAATCTTCCGGGAGATATATCCAGCCCTGGCCATCCAGAGAAATATCAAGCTTTTCAAAAACAGCAGCATTTATTATTTGTTTAGTAATAATTTTAGTTAAATTTGCTTCACTTTTCTCTACTGAGTTATTAGGAATATCTTCCTGAGTCTGTTTATTGACAGGAAGCAGAACATTGACATTATTCTCTGCTTCAGATTTTGTTTCTAGTTCTCTGATAATAACAGTTTTAGGTAAATAATCCCAGGCATACTCATAGTTATTAGAATCATCAGGGAGATAAACATAATTTGCAATTTTATTCTCATTTATAACTATTTCTTTCTTTATGACTTCTGGAAGGTAAATTTCAGTACTTAATTTTTCAATCTCAGGAACCATCCAATCTAAAATTTCTACGGGTAATTGTTTTTCTGGATAATCGGCTTCAGAAGTGAAACTTCCATCTAACACGATATCATCGTTATTGTTATTAACAAAAGAATCGATAGATGTGGATTCAGCATTATTTTCATTAATTGTCTTGGTAGTGGGCATTATAACAGGGTAAGAAATGCACCCCGATAATAATAAGATAAGTATGAGCAGAAACTGTTTATGGAATATCTTTAAATATATCATCTATAACACTCTCATTCTGTTCTTCCAAATATTCTAAAATTAATTCTTTTGGATCCTGCCAATATGGTTCTATATCTGTCCAGCTCCATTTTACCTTATCAGGGTATAAATGAGCCCAGGAAATTTCATGAAATTCCTTAAAGGATTCCGGAACAATAAATTTTGACATGTCAACTGTAGTATTTGAAACTATTTTTTTTTCTATTGCACTTTTATGATATCGAAGATAACCGGGAAGAAGAACAATTAAAGTAATAAGCAGTGCAACAAGGGACAATATTCCAACAACAAGAATATAGATCTTAAATTCTCTGGGACTTATCCATGCCATAAAATTAATCAGCCTCTACATTATTTCTTTTTTTCTCTGCTTCAAGACGCATAGCAACCAGTTTAGATACTCCGGATTCTTCCATAGTAACACCAAGAAGTGTTTTTGCACCTGTTACAGTTTTTTTATTATGAGTAATGACAATAAACTGAGATCTTTCACCAAATTCCATAAGTAAATTTACAAATCTATTTACATTTGCTTCATCTAATGCTGCATCAATTTCATCTAGAATACAAAACGGAGAAGGTTTTACAAGGTAAGTAGCAAAAAGCATTCCCACAGCAGTTAATGAACGCTCTCCACCAGAAAGAAGTGCAATATTTTCAAGCTTTTTACCAGGAGGCTGGGCAAATATATCAATTCCTGATGTCAGAACATTATCAGGATCAGTAAGCCTTAACTCACCCCGGCCGCCACCAAATAACCTTCTAAACATAATATGAAAATTCTTTTTAATTTTATCATAAGTTTCAAGAAATAATTCTGTTGATTCAATTTTAATTTGTTTTGTTATTGTAGTTAAATCTTCTCTTGCTTTATATAAATCATCCAGCTGACCAGTTAAAAAATCGTATCTTTCCTTTACTTCAATAAATTCCTCAGGAGCCATTAGATTAACATGTCCCAAATCTTTTAATTTTACTTTAACCAAAGATAAACTAATCTTAAGATCTTTTGCTGTATTCTTAATTTCAAAAACACGACTATCAAACTCAGAAAGATCCCTGGAATGAATATCTTTAAAATTTGAATAGATATTTCGAACTTCCGTACTAACTGAAGAGACCTCTATTTGCAGCTGTTCAACCTGGTTTTGTATTTTACCAAGGGATTCCATCTGTTTTTTTAATGAACCTTCTTTGGATAATAAATCTTTATTTTTATTTGTAATTCCATTTTCAAGTTTGGAAAGTTCTTTTTGAAGATTTTTTTCCTCTTTTTCAAAATCTTTTAATTCTTTTCCCAGTTTTTTAATATTACTTTCAATATTTTCAATTTTTTCAAGGTTTCCGGCTATTTCGACAGCCGCCTCTTTAAGTTGTCCCTGAAGCTCTTCTAGCTCTTTATTTAAAGATGTTATTAAATCTGCAATACCCGTTTTTTGAGTATTTACCCTTGCCTGGTTTACCCTTAAATCCGAGAGAGTTTTTCGATATTCTTCAATTTTAAGTATAAGGCTTTTATTCTCCTCCCTTAGCAGAAGAGATCTTTCGCGTCCTTTGGTGATTGATCTTCTTATTATTTCCTGATTTTCTTCAATATCACGTTTTCTGGTAATTATACCTTCAGGAGCAAGAAACTCATCTAAAAAAGATGGAATTGTTTCTCTATATCCAGATATTAACTCTTCCAGTTCTAAAACACTTACAGAAGAATCCTTTAATGTTGAAATTACTGTAACAAAAATATCTTTTATCTCTTTTTCTCCAAAAGAATTAAGAGCAAGAGCATCTTCTAAAAGAGATAGTTTCCCTTTTAGTTTTATATTTAGCGACTCTATTGTGCTATCTATACTATTTTCAGTTTTTTTTCTTAATTCATATGAATAACCGGCCTCTTTTAGACTTGCATCCAGCTGTCTTACAATATCATCAGTAAGTCCTCGAAGCTGTTCCTGAAGAAGTAGATTCTCTTCTTCAAAATTAATAATCTCAGACTCTACAGAGGATACTTCAGCTTCATTTTCTTTAATTCTCTTATCTGCAGTTTCAATATTTTTTTGGAACCCTAATATATTAGTTTCCAGCTCTTTCAATCGATTATTAAAATCTTCCAAATTTTCTTTTTTTTCAACTATCAGCTGCTCATGCTGCTTAATTTTTTTCTCTATAGAACTTTCTCTTCCACGTTCTGTTTCAATCTGCCTTTTTAATTCTTCGACTCTCTCAATTAATATACCAATCTGGCTTGAGCGGTTATTTTTTTCAATATCAATTCCATAAAGTTTTTTCTGATTTTCTATAAGTTTTGATTCCATAGTATTAACAAGGTCAAGATTTGTTTCAAGAGATTCATTAATGGTATCAATTTTAGTTTTAAGCTCATCCCTTTGTTCTGTTTTTTCTTTTAACTTCTCGTCCTTGTTGTTCTGTACCTCAAGAAAATCCTTTAACTTTAAAAGATGTATATCTAATTCCAGATTAAAGATTTCTTCTCTATACTTCCTGAAATCGGCAGTCTTTTCTGATTGTTTTTTAAGATTGTCATATGACCTCTTGACTTCCCCAAGAATACCTTCAACCTGGCGCATATTTTCTTCTGTTTTTTCAAGCTTTCGTTCTGCTTCTGCACCTTTTTGTTTAAATTTGGTAATACCTGCAGCTTCTTCAAATATATATCTTCTTTCTTCCGGTTTATTGGAAAGAATTTGATCAATTTTACCCTGTTCCATTATAGAATATGAAGTTTTTCCAATACCAGTATCAAAAAAGAGTTCTCTTATCTCTTTTAGTTTTGCTGGAGTATTATTTATAAAATATTCACTTTCTCCCGATCTGTGGAGACGTCTTTTTATAGCAATTTCAGATATATCTATAGGAAGAACACCTTCATCATTTGATAAAGTAAGGGTTACTTCCGCAACATTTAAGGGCTTCCTGTTTTCGGTACCATTAAAGATGATATCCTCCATCCTTTCTGCCCTTAACATTTTTGTAGCCTGCTCACCGAGGACCCATTTTATACTATCAACAATATTACTCTTTCCACAGCCATTAGGGCCCAGAAGGGCACTAATACCCTCGGTAAATTCAAGTTTACTTCTATCTGCAAATGATTTAAAACCAAAGATCTCTACACTTTTAAGAAACACAACTACTCCAAATACTAATAATTAGATGACTATATCATAGAGAAAGGGAGAAAGAAAAGAGAGAATAAGGCTTTTTGCACTATCGTAAAAAACTTATACCTACTTGCAAAAAAATCTCTTTTTCTTCATTCTATTACTGTGAACATTAGTAACTTTTTTAAACCTATAATCGATACAATTGAGAGAGCTTTATTCATTGGCGAAAAGGGTCCGGTAAAACTTGCAAAGTTTATTGTAAGACTTCTTAGAGAATTCAGACATGATAAATGCCTTATTCGTGCTTCAAGCCTCTCTTATACAAGTCTACTGGCTCTAATACCTCTTACTGCATTAAGTTTCTCTCTCTTCACTGCATTCGATGCTTTTGAAGGAATAAGAGAAAACGTACAAAAATCTCTGGTAAATATTCTTATACCAACACGTCAGGATGAAATACTTATATTTATTGAGAAGTTTCTTGATAATTCCAAAACTATGGGTATTATTGGTTTACTTCTTTTTGCAGTTACTTCTGTTATGCTTCTGGATAGAATCAGTGAAAGTTTTAATTCAATATGGGGAAGTAAAAATGAGAAAAATTTTATTGGTAAATTTACTTCATATTTTTCTGTAATAGTTTTTGGTACTCTATTTATTGGAACAAGTTTTACATTAACAACTCCACTAAGAAGATTTTTAGACAGTGTTCCGGAAATTCAGTTTATTCTAAGATGGCTTGTAGTACTATTCCCTTCAATTTTTATTTTTTTACTTTTATTCTGATGATTTCTGCAATTCCAGAGGGAAAAGTAAATTTGAAAAGCAGTTTTATTGGAGCTCTTGCTGGAACAGTAATGTGGGACATAGCAAGAAGAGGATTCACTGAGGGTACTGGTTATGTAATAAGAATGTCAAAACTATATGGATCCATAGCTGTTATACCAATCTTTCTTTTTTGGCTATATTTAATATGGATAATAATTTTTCTTTCTCTTGAGGTAAGTTATGTCCATCAGCACAAAACAGGATGGGATAAAGGCGATTCAATTAGAAAACAGCAACCATCAGTAATTATCGAGACGGGTTTGACAGTATTTCATCTAATTGCCAATAATTTTGATACAGGTAAAGAATATTTTTCTGTATCTGAAATTTCATTAACCCTGTCTATATCCGAAGAACTTATAGAAGAAATAGTTGAAAATTTCATAAAAGCCGACCTTATATACAAAACTGACGAATCGGTCAGAAAACTACTCCCAGCAAGAAGTCTTAATAAAATATTGCTGAAAGATGTAATGAAAGCCATTCTTGGTAACCAGGGGCAACTTGAATCAAACATAACTGTGCATGAAACCTTAAAAAGTTTTTTTTCTGCAGGCTATAAAAACATGGGAGTAATTACAGTTGAAGATTTCCTCAAAGAATCATAAAATTACAAAATATGCATATATTTTTTCCATAATCCTTATTTCTGGATGTTCAAATACAGTTTCTCCTGTTTTAGTAAGTATTCCTGAAAATCTTCAGATGTTTTGGAATACAATTATAAAAGACAACCCTCTTCCTGAAAAATTACAATTAATATATGAAAATCCGGAAAATACACTTATCCCCGAAATAAGGATAAATATTAACTATAATAAAAAAACATCAATATCAAATAATATAATACTACTTGAAACAAAATATTTAGTTCCCTGTACTAATTTTAATAACACTAAAACTGATATCAAAAATAACGAACTATCCAATTTTAAACTTCTTTCTTTAGATGAAATAAAATTGCCTGTTAAGGGTCTATCTATTGAGGGATTATATCCTGGAGATACAAATTATCCCGTTTTCGAAGAAAAAGTTTTATCTTTGCATTTTCCAGATAATTATACAGATAAAAATAAATTAAAACTTGAATTAACTTCATGGTTTGAAAATGTAAAATTGTATTACAGGCAAATGGAAATAGTTCCCCCTGAAATTAACTGGGTAGCTGGAACCGGAGATATAATGACCCAGCGTGGGATTGAAACAAATTTGTTGTATAAAAATAATGGATCTGATTATATTTTCGGAGATACCCTTAGTATCCTCCAAAACCAGGACCTTATGATTGGGAATTTGGAAGGTAGTATTACTTATTCCAATACTAAAACTCCAAAATCGTACAATTTTAAATTTGATAAAAATGTTTTACCAATTTTAAAAGAAGCAGGATTTGACTATTTTTCAATAACCAATAACCATATTTATGATTATGGTGAACCAGGATTTAGAGATACACTAAACTTTCTAAAAGAAGCAGATATTCCAACATCAGGAGCTGGATTAACAAAAACAGAGGCTTCTGAATATACTGAATTCATTTTTAATAATAATATATTTAGAGTTCTATCTTTTGGTGCGTATCCTCAGGAAAAAAATGGCTGGGATGGAAGAACTATGGCACAGGTATCTGATACCAGACCAGGTATCCTTTTTGAAAGTGAATTAACTATGAAAGCTGTAAAGAACATGACAAGCTCTTCAAGTTTTGACATTGTAATGATCCATGGTGGAGAGGAATGGAGCTCTGTCCCCAATGAAAACCAAAAGAATATATATCGAAGCTATATTGATGCAGGAGTAGATATAATTTTTGGAAGCCATCCTCATGTGCTCCAGGGAATGGAAGAATGGAAGGGTAAATTAATTGCTTATTCTCTGGGAAATTTTATTTTTCCAGGAATGGGTTCTATGAAATATGCAGAAGAATCTATGATTTTATCTGTAGGTGTTTATAATAACGAAATTAAATATATTAAACCAATTCCTGTAAAAATAGATAATCAAAGATTGTCTATTGATAAATCGGGAATTATTCTGGAAAGATTTGAAAATTTAAGTAAAGATTTATAGGAGGGGAAAATTGAAAATCGCACTTTTTGGAGCAGGCAGTGCTCAGTTTGGATACGGAACTCTTGGAGATATTTTTCAAAGTAAAATACTTGAAGGGGCTGAAATATCTTTAATGGATATAAATAAGGAATCTCTGGAAAAAGTAAGATCAACAGCTTCCGATTTTATTATAAAAAATAATCTAACCTACTCTGTTACTGCAACAACATCCAGGGAAGAGGCCCTTAAAGGCGCAGACTTTGTTATTATATCTATAGAAGTTGGAGATAGATTTGAACTATGGGATATGGATTGGAAAGTTCCTATGGAATTTGGTATAAATCAGGTCTATGGAGAGAATGGTGGACCAGGAGGTTTATTTCATGCTCTAAGAATAATACCGCCCATTCTTGAGATTTGTTCTGATGTGGATTCTATTTGTCCGGACGCAACTGTATTTTGTTATTCAAACCCTATGACAGCAATTGTTACGACAGTCTCAAGGAAATACCCGGATATAAAATTTATAGGAATGTGTCATGAAATAGCTTCATTAGAAAGATATTTACCAACTATTCTTCAGACAGATTATTCCAATCTGAAATTACGAGCTGCTGGATTAAATCACTTTAGCATTCTTCTTGAAGCAAGTTACAAAGATATAAAGAAAGATGCCTATCCTGATATAAGAAAAAAGGCTCCAGTTTTTTTTAAAGATGAACCAGGGTACAGTGATATATGGGACTATACCAGAAAAACAGGTAGTATCCCTGAAACAGAAGGTTCCGTAAAACGGTTTATCTCTGAATCTCCGAAAAATGGAAATATAAGGAGAGAATGGGCTGACAGAACATTATTTAAAGAAATACTTAATAAATTTAATTATCTTCCAATTACTGGTGATAGTCATCTTGGAGAATATATATCATGGGCTGGTGAATCTGCTGATTTAAAAGGGATTCTGGATTTTTACTCATTTTATCGATACTCACTTTTAAAAAGGGAAGCAAAAATTGAATTAAAACTAAAAGAAAGAGTTGTTCCTGTAATGGAAGGAATAGTTACAGATTCAGGATATGAGGAATATGCAGTTAATATTCCAAATAAGGGTTATATTCCAGATCTTCCATCATGGATAGCTGTTGAAGTACCTGCAAGTATACATAAAACAGAAATAAAGGGTATAACCTTTCCAGATTATCCAAAGGGGTTTGGAGCACTTTTAAGGAACTATACAGGGGTGTATGATCTTACTGCTGAAGCTGTTCTTACAGGTAAAAGAGAGTATGTTATTCAGGCTTTACTGGTAAATCCTGTTATTTCCAATATAAGACGTATGGAAGAGATGGTGGACCTTATGCTGGAACAACAGAATAAATGGCTTAGTTATATTAACTAAGCCTATCCAATGCTTTAATTCTTTCACCTACTGTAGGATGAGAGTAGTGATAGAAACTATAAAGGGGATGTGGGGTTAAATTGGATAAATTTTCCTTACTCATTATTATCAACCCCTCTTTTAAGTCCTCACCATAATCGGTATTTTTTGCAGCAAAGGCATCTGCTTCGTACTCATGCTTTCTGGACCACATTGTAAATAGAGGAGTCAGAAAAAATGTAAATGGCCCGGCAGCAAAACTTAATATGACAAAAATACCATGATAGGATACTCTGGAAAAACCAAAGGCTTCAAATAAAGGAAGATAATTTAAAAAAATATTTACCACAAAGAAACCAAGAGTTGTAACAAAAAAAGAAAGAACAAGCCCCTTAATAAGGTGATGCTTTTTATAATGACCAATTTCATGCGCCAGTACTGCTGCTATTTGCTTATTGCTGAGTATAGAAACAAGAGTATCATAAAGAACAATTCTTTTTGCTTTTCCAACACCTGTAAAATAAGCATTTGAGTGCCCACTTCGTCTGCTCCCATCCATAATAAAAATACCAGTAGTTCTAAATTTAAGTTTATCAGCCAGAACTTTTAATAAATTTTTAAGATCATCCTCCTGTAAAGGAGCAAATTTATTAAAAAGAGGAGCAATAAATAATGGGTATAGAATACTTAAAACTAACTGGAAAATAATTAAACCAACAGAAGCTATTATCCACCAAAAGGGACCGGCTTTATCCATAAACATAAAAAGTCCTAACAATAAAAAAGAAAGAATAACTCCGGATAATACAAGATTTTTAATTTGATCTTTAATAAACAAACCAGGAGTCATTTTATTAAATCCAAATTTTTCCTCTATTGTAAACTGAGAATAAATAGAAAAAGGTAAACCAATTATGTAAAATAATATTGAAAGAACAAAAATATATACAATTCCTTCAAGATAGGGATTCAGTCCATAACCACTTATAAATAGATCAATACGCCCAAAAGTTCCCGTTAAAATAATTACTAAAAGAATTATGGAGCTAAGCATACCGGAAAATATTGTAAAATAACTTTTTACTCTGGTATATTCTACTGATTTTCGATAAGTCTCAAAGTCTATATGGTTCGCAAAAATTGCAGGAATAGAAACACTGTTCTTTTTAAGCTCTCCAATGTTTAAAACTGTCAAATAATTTTGAAACAGAAAATCCAAACCAAAAAAAATTAAATATAGAATAAGAATAGATTGATATGACATGGTTATATCCTCTTTTTTAAAATTACAAACAAAAAAATCCTGCCGTTTGACAGGATTTTATGAATTAAGAAATACTCCCTAATTATTATAGAGCAGCTACTGCTTCCTGTTTCTTTCCATGGGCAATAGCCTTATTACATTCTTTACAAACCTTAATTTTCTTTTCATTTATTTCGTTTTCATAAAGAACTTTAACACCAGTTCGTTTACAAACAGGACATGTTCCTCTGCCGGCCTTAACAAGCTCCCGAATTCCTACACCTCTATGTGCTTTAGACATTATTTCCTCCAATTATAGCGAAAAACCTCATTAACATTCAGCGTCATACTATAGACTTGGATATTGAAAATGTCAAGATTACTGGCAACCAGGCAACCAGCTTATTTAAAAAATGGTAACTATTCAGCATTACACTGACATGCCCCAGGTTTATCAAAAAGTACCTCCAGGGCTATTTCTGTTAATTTATTTTTTGTTTCTTCTATCTCTTTGTCACTGATAAATTCAAGATCATCTTTTATTCCTGCAGCCCAGTTTATTGAATATGAAACAGCAGCAAGATGTATTCCGGCTTCCCTGGCCAGAGCAGTTTCTGTAGCACCTGTCATTCCAACATAATCGGCTCCAAACATTTTATACATTTTTATTTCTGCAGGCGTTTCAAATCTGGGTCCATTTGTGCAAATATAGGTACCGGAATCTGCTAAAGGGAACCCTCTCTTTTTTGCAGCTGTAAGTATTTTTAATCGAAGATCAGCACAATAGGGTTCATCCATAGGCGTATGTTTAAGTCCTGACTTTCCCCCTTCGTAGAAAGTATTTATTCTTCCCTGGGTAACATCAATAAACTGGGAAACTAATCCAAACCTGCCTGGAGGTACAATATCGGTTATGGATCCAACTGCATATATGGCAAAAACCCGCTCTATGCCCAAAAGAGTTAAAGCTCTAATATTTGCTCTGTAATTAATTTTGTGCGGAGGAATAGTATGATCCAACCCATGTCTTGAAATAAAATATAGATCTTTCCATTTTCCAGTGCCTTTTTTAACTGTTACCAATCCATATTCAGTTTCAACATTCTCATCAACTGTGCTTATTCCCTCTATACTGTAAACTCCTGTTCCTCCAAGAATAGCAGCTTTCATTATTCCTTACCCCAGTTTTTGTATACATTCCCAAGCCCATAAGCAGAAATTAATCCCTTAGGAGTAATTATACCGGATATAAGATGAGGCGGAACAATATCAAAAGCAGGATAGTATGCTTTCATATCCGGTCTTGTAGTGGGAACACCTCTTATCATTTTAACCTCTTCAGGATCACGTTCCTCAATAATAATACTTTCTCTCCCCTTCCTGGTCATATCGGGGTCGATAGCCAATGGGAAATAAGGAATACCATGGTAATTTGCAGTAACAGCATTTTGAAAAGTGCCTATTTTATTTGCGACCCAGCCATCACTGGTTACTATATCGACTGCTGTCATATACTTTTGAATTTTTCCCTGGGACATAACATGAGCACACATACTATCTGTAATTAAAGTTACATCTGCTCCAATTTCCATTAAACATGGAGCTGTTAACCTTGCTCCCTGAAGATACGGCCTGGTTTCAGGAGAATAAACCTTTATATTCTTCCCCTGTTCCAGGGCCAGAGCAATTGTAAGGATAAAAGAAGTTTCTGCAAAACACATTGTTAGAACACCATCACCATCTTCAATTAACCCAGAACCAATTTCGGCCATAGTAAAATAGCTCTTTTCATACTCTTTTTGGAAATTATCAATATAGCCCTGAACGGCAGACTCCAAAGATTTACCAATTTCAATCTCTTTACATATAATATCTACAAGATCTTCAAGTATTCTTGCCATAGTGGTATTAGTAGGCCTGGTAATTTGCAACCGCTCTTTTGCTTTAATAAAAATATCAGCAGAGGGTTTTATCTCTCCACGGTCTGCTTTTCCTGCAAGAAACAGCATGCCTACCATTGCTGCCCTCATAGGACCTCCACCCTGGGTAACCATTGTTTCAATAGCAACCGCCACCTCTTCAATGGAATGACATGCTACAAATTCTTTTTTAAAAGGATAGGCGCGTCTGTCCCCAATTAGAATAGTATTATTTTCAATTCTTGCAATATTTATGCTTTTTAATATGAATGGAAGATATGAATCTATTTTTCGTTCCAATTACTTACTCCTGTTAGTATACTAAAACAATAATTTCCGGTTAAGAGAGAATATTAGTGATATCCTACAAACTGCCTGTTCAAATTCTCAACTTCATCATTCGAAAGAATTTGTATTTCCTGACCTGAAGATAAGCAAGTCATATATAATCCTGAAATATATTCCATATGACTTGCAATGGAATAAGCCTGATCAATTGTCCTGGCTCCACTGACAAGACCATGATTTCCCAATAAGACAGCTCTTCGTCCAACCATACCTTCAAGAGCATTTTTGGCAAGTTCTTTAGTACCAAAAGTAGCATATGGAGCACATCTAAGATTCCCTCCTGCACTTGCTATCATATAATGAATTGCAGGCAGTCCCTTATTAAGACATGATAATGCAGAAGCATTAAATGAATGTGTATGAACAACAGCATCGATATCTTCACGATTTGCATAATAAATTGTATGAAGTTTTAACTCACTTGAAGGTTTGCCTTTGCCATCTACTACTTTTTCATCAAGATCAACAACTATAATATCTTCAGGGCCCATATCCATATAGTCTTTACTACCCGGCGTTATGGCTAACAGTTTTTCTTTTCTATTAAAAACAGAAATATTTCCACCTGTACCAACAACCAGGCCGCTGGTAAGCATCAATTGGGCATATTTAACAACTTCTCTTCTTTCAAATTCAAGCAGCATTTGTTTCTCCTATAAAAACTAAATATACAAGAAGAATTATAACTATGTAAAGACAGATTTTTTGATAGAGCTTTTTGCGCTGTCTCTCATTTCCTATGTCAAAAGCACTTCTTCTCTAATTCAGAACAGCAGAACTGGCGGAAAAAGCCAAAAACAAGCCAATTCAATATACATCTCACAAGCCTCTGATATATAATTAACCTATGGAAACAAAAGAAGAGTTATTAAAAGATTTAAGAAAATTAATTAAAGATATTCCTGAAGAAGGTTTAATTTTCCTCATTGAACAGGCCAATAAACTGGTTTATAACAAAAGAGTAGAGGAAATAAATGCTCTACAGACAAAATTGAATAAAAAGAGTGGTAAAAAATCGAAACAACAGCCCATCCAGAAATGTACAATTTCTGTAGAAAGAGGCTCTTTTAATCGAAGTTTTATTCTTATTATTGGAAACACCCGTAAGACTGTAACAGAAGACGAAATGGTAAAGCTGGTAAGAATCTGCCACACAGCAAAAAATGCAGCAGATGCTTCTTCCAGACTTTACAATCGTTTAAAACATGAAAGAGATGACATTCTTCTCGATTCAGGAATCGGAAGTAAAGAGGACAAATGTCTTGCTGAAATATATAAATA
>JAOZPU010000010.1 GCA_029932585.1 Spirochaetia bacterium
CTTACCCCGTTATCTTGGCTATTAACCACTTCAATATTTAGATAAAGGAATCCAACAAATTGAAACATTTGATCAAACATTTGTTAATATTAGCTCCAAATCACTTAAATTTCCTATTATGTTTGGTTTAAGTTCCAGAAATGGAAGGCTTATAAGTGGAAATGTTATTTTGAAAGAAGCAAAAGCTGCACTAAAAAAAGCAATGAGTAATAAAAGTTATCCAATAATAGGTTTTAGACCAAATCCTGCTCTTTATAGAGAATATCTATCCAAAATACAACGTAATAATTAAAAATAATCTAATCTATATGTGGAATATTAATTTGTTGACCATCTCGTGTTAAAAATGTATCGGGGAAAATTTTCTTTGCTTCTGCTAAAAGACTTTCAAGTTCATATTTTGTATACCTTGGGCTGTAATGAATAAGACCCATTTTTTTCACCCCACCTGCATCTGCTGTAAGTTTTGCTGCCTGAGAAGAAGTCATATGCATTTTTTTCTTTGCACTCTCTTCTAAATCAGCTTTAAACATCCCTTCACAAATTAAAAGATCTGAGTCTCGTACATAATCTGATATTTCGGGGAAATACTGAGTATCAGTAACAAAACTCACTTTTCTGCCTGTTCTGGGAGGACCCATTACTTCAATGGCACGAACAATAGTTTTGTCTTTTAATGTAACATCATTCCCTTTTTGTAATTCTGACCATAATGGCCCCATTGGAACATTTGCTTGTTTAGCTTTCTCTGGATAAAAAATCCCCGATCTTTCCTCTTCGATAAGAGAATATCCAACACATGGTTTTGTATGACGTAAAGGAAATGCATTTACTGCAAAACCATCTCCCTGATATACTACACCAGGCTCTGTAATCTCTTTGACAATTATTTCATAATTAATATACATATCTAAAACTTTTTTGTTCATTTCAACATATTCTTTAATTTTAGGAGGACCAAAAATATATAAAGGTTCATCCCGTTCCACTTGACTGGATAACATTAAAATACCAGGTAATCCTGTAACATGATCAGCGTGAGTATGACTAATAAATATAGATGATATCTTTTTCCATTTTAGATTTAACTTTCTTAAAGAGACCTGAGTACCTTCACCACTATCAAATAAAAAAAGATCACCTTCTCTACGCAATAGTACAGATGTAAGAAAACGTCCTGGCAATGGCATCATACCACCAGTGCCCAGTACAAATAATTCAAGATTCATATTATTCCTTTATGATTCAATTTTTGTTTTTATTTCAATAGTTTTAGGTTTACTTATTGAAAAATAGATTTTCTCTTTTCGTAGGCTGGTTTTAATTCTGCTTCCATTTGGGCATTTACCTTGCAAAATTTGTAAAGACAAAGGATCTTCTATCTCTTTCTGAATTGCTCTTCTTAGGGGTCTTGCACCAAATTTAACATCATAACCAGTATCTATAATGTATTCCTTTACTGAGCTTGTAATATCAATCATAATATTCATTTGAAGGAGTCGCATTTTTAATTCTACTAATAATACTTCTAAAATTTCTTTTAAATTATCTCTGGAAAGACTCTCAAAAACAATTATTTCATCAACTCTGTTAATAAATTCTGGTCTGAATTTTCTTTTTAATTCATTTAATGCGGATGCTTTTATCTCAGAATAATGAAGTATACCTTCCTGAGATTTGAATCCTAATGCACTATCACGGGTAATTTCTCTTGCACCTGCATTTGAAGTCATAATAAGTACAGTATTTCGGAAAGAGACCTTATGTCCTAAATTATCCTGAAGTTCTCCCTCTTCCAGAACCTGAAGCAATAAATTAAAAACATCTGGATGTGCTTTTTCTATTTCATCTAATAAAATAACACTATATGGCTTACGTCGTATTTTCTCAGTTAGCAAACCTCCCTCTTCATACCCCACATAACCTGGAGGAGCTCCTACAAGGCGACTTATATTATGTTTTTCCATAAAATCTGACATATCAATTCTAATAAGAGCATCAGTATTACCAAAAAGAAACTCTGCAAGAGTTTTTGCCAATAACGTCTTACCGACTCCTGTAGGGCCTAAAAAAATAAATGAGCCCATAGGCCTATCTGGAGAAGATAATCCGGTTCTTGATCTCCTGATACTGGATGATATAGCATTAATTGCTTCATTCTGACCAATAACAGTTTTGTGTAATTCTGCTTCCGTTTCAAGCAATTTATCAGATTCTTTTTGAACTATACGTGCTAAAGGTATTCCTGTTATTCCGGAAATTACATTTTCGATATCAGTAACTTCAACTGGAACTCGATTTTTACTTTTATTTATTTTCCAACCCTTGTTAAATTCATCAATTTTTGATTTTAGATCTCTAACTTTATCTCTTACTGCTGCAGCTTTTTCATAATCCTGATTACTAACTAAATTCTTTTTTTCCTGTGTTAAAATATCAATTTCATGTTCAAGTGTTTTTAATCCATCAGGTCTTATTGCATTTTCAATTCTTTTTACAGAACCGGCTTCATCTATAAGATCGATTGCTTTATCAGGTAAAAAGCGATCAGAAATATATCTATCTGACATTACAGCTGCAACCCGTAAAGATTCTTTTGAATAGTTTACATTATGATGCTCTTCATATCTACCAATAATACCTTCAAGTATTTCCATTGTTTCTTCTATACCAGGCTCATCTACAAAAATTGTTTGGAATCTTCTTTCCAGGGCAGCATCCTTCTCAATATACTTCCTGTATTCACGTAGAGTGGTTGCACCAATACATTGTAACTCACCTCTGGATAAAGCAGGTTTTAACATATTTGAAGCATCTATAGCTCCTTCAGCACCTCCAGCACCAATTATAGTATGAAGTTCATCAATAAATAAAATAATATTCCCGGCGGTTCTAATTTCATTCATAACTTTTTTTAAACGCTCTTCAAATTCCCCACGATATTTAGTTCCAGCAATTAATGAAGCAATATCAAGTGTAAGAACTCGTTTACCTGATAACAGATCAGGTCCCTCTCCGGAAATTATAATCTGTGCAAGTCCCTCTGCTATAGCTGTTTTCCCTACCCCTGGTTCACCGATTAATACAGGATTATTTTTGGTTCTTCTAGCCAGTATTTGTATAACACGTTTTAGTTCTTCTTTCCGTCCAATAACAGGATCCAGTTTATTTAATCGTGCATATTCTGTAAGATCTCTTGCATATTGATCGATAGTAGGTGTTCCCTTAGAGTGGTTGACCTGCTGTTTTTTATTTGCTGACTGTAGGGGAATATTTTTATTTCTCCCAGGAGGGTTTAATTTTCTAAGACTAATAATTGAACTCTTTATTTCTTCACTGCCAATATTATGTTTAAGTAAAAATCTTTGAACAATACTTCCTGTTTCCATAACAGATGCAAGTAAAAGATGTTCTGTACCTATATACTGAATACCCATTTTCCTTGCTTCTTCTGCTGAATTTTCAAGAATATTTTTACCTCTATGAGAAGGAGGAACATCACCGAGGATATAACCTGAATGTTTTTTTGGAATACTTTTTTCAATTTCTATCTGAAGTGAATTAGGATCTATATTTAAAGATTTTAAAACTTTGAAACCGAGACCATCACCATCTTTTAATAGTGCTAAAATTATATGTTCAGGTAAAAGTTGATCTGAATGAAATCTTTTTGCTTCTTCCTGGGCAAAAATAGTTAAAATGCGTTGAGCACGTTGTGTAAGTCCTTTAAACATATGATGCCTCCATTTTAATTCGAAATATTCAATGATTCACGAATAATTTTTGATCTACTTTCATCCAGTAGTACGTTATCTATTTTTTTATCAACAATTGCAAACTGTATATGTGCTTTTTGAGACATTATAATTAGAGAATCTACTATACCTATATCAAAATCTGAAAATCCTAAAGCAATTCCAAGTCTTAAATCTGTAAGTGCTTTTATAGCCTCTCCTGAGCCTAATAATCTACAATTTGAAATTAAGCCTATAGATCTATACATTCTATCTTCGATCTCTATTTTTCTTCTTTCAATTAGTTCATCCCGGGCTTGTCTTTCAAAAGTAGCTAATTTTAAACTTGTTTGAGAAAGCTTTTCAATAAGTTCCTTTTCATCAGCACCTATTGCTATCCCATTTGATATTTGATAAAGATCACCAAGAGAACCATCCTCATTGCCCAAAAACCCTTTTACAGTAAATTCCTTTTCTAATGAAGATTTTATAGCTCGGTCAAATAAAGATAATCTAACCAGTGCAGGTAAATGAACCATTACAGAAACTTTCATACCTGTTCCTGAATTTCTTATATTCTCATTTAAATAGCCAAATTCCAGAGAAACTGCAAAATCAAGTATTTTTTCAAGCTTTGATTCCAACAAATCAATTGTATTATATGCATATTTCAATCCCAATCCACTTTCAAAAACTGACATTCGTAGATGATCATGTTCATTAATCATACATGCTACTCTCTGATCTTTGCTTAAAATAAAAGATTTGTGTTTGTCCAATGTAAAATCCTGGGATATAAGACTTCTTTCTGCTAACATTCTCCTTTCAATACTGCTTATATCTGCAAGAGAAATAATATTCATACTTTGATCTATCATGCCAAAAGCTTCTGATATTAGAATTTTAACCTTATCTTCATCCCGAATTTCCATTTTATTAGGGAAAAGAAAACCAGTTAAATTTCTTGAGAGTCGAACCCTACTTGATAATACAACATCATTTTCCTTACCTTTAGTTCTAAACCAACCTGGAATATCGTTTAGAACTGGATTATTAATTGTCATCTAAATTAAATCCTGCTTCAAGATTTGTTAATTTATCTCTTAATACCACTGCATTTTCATATTCTTCATTATCAACAGCCTCTTCAAGTTCTCTCTTTAAAATTTCTTTATCTATCAAAATTGTTTTATATGCTTTTAGTTTTGAAGGTAATTTACCTACATGAGCTACATAAGTTCCATTTAAAGAAATTACATTAGCAATAGAACTTCGGAAATAATTATAACAATCAGGACACCCAACCTGGCCATCTTCTTTCATATCCGCAACTTTTGTCCCGCAAGTTTTGCAAGTCTCTTGCTCAGTACCTGTTTTTACTGGTAAAACTTTCTTTTGAGCAAAATTACTAAGTAATTTTGATAGTGAAAAATCAAAGGATTTTCCATCTTTAGATATCCCTTTCTTTGCCGCACAATCCCGGCACAGGTGCATTTCATATAGATTTTCACCAATTAGCTGTTGAACATGAAAAACAGCTGACTTATTTTTACATATTTCACAAATCATTATTATATCCTTAATTTAATAATAACAAAAAATCCGCCCAAATGCAGGCGAAATTTCACAAATATACGATTTTTTTTCTGTATTTTCAATCTTAACTATATATTTCTTAATTGTTTTAATGTTTTCGCAGTATATCCATAGGTTTAAACCTACCAGCCTTTACAGCTGGGAAAAAAGCAGCAGCAACAGAAAGAAGTACAGTTAAAGTGGAAATAATTAAAATATTTATCAAATCCAGTTTTATAGGAATTTGCTCTAAATAATATGAAGTATCAAAAATAACAAAATTTTTATCGGATAATAATAAAACAGGTGATAATATATATTGAAAAACAGTGTATGAGAAATTAACTATCCTTTCTATTATTAAAATTAACTCATTTATATTTACTGCAGTAAGTAATCCCAAAACTAATCCTGAAATTGTTCCAAGAATGCCCATAATAAACCCAATAAGGATAAAAGCTCTTGTTATAATATACGAGGGAACCCCTGTGCTTTTTAACATTGCAATATCTTCTTCTTTTTCCATTACAAGCATAACTACAGCAGATGATATATTCATAGCCGCTACTATTACAATAACTATCATAATAAAAAGGAGTATGTCCTTTGTTGTTTTGAAGCTTTCTATCATGGTTTTTTCAAGATCATACCAGTTATATACGTAAAATTTTGTATTAAGAGCTTTTCTAACTTCAATTGTTTTACTTTCAATATTTTCAAAAGGGTTATTAATTTTTACTGCAATAAAATTATTACCTTTTTCAGTAAATAAAGCTTTCCCTTTATCAATATTTATATAAATACTTAGGGCATCTAATTCATAATATCCAGTAGAAAAAATACCTTTTACAGTTAAATATGATGGTTTTAGTACTGGACGTCTTCCAGGTATTTGTTTTGCTGTTAGAATTTTAATTCTATCTCCTGGGTTTACATCTAAAATACGTGCTACTTCTAAACTCAACATTGCAGAGTCTTTGCTATTAAGAAGAAACTCTCCTTTTTCAATTTTAATGTAATCTTTAGCCGTAGGATCCAGATCAAAATAATTCGATGGTAAAGCTTTGAAACTTATCCCTGTTCTTCCATTTTCTGAATATGCCAGTCCTATTCCCGTGGTTACAGGAAAAGCTGATTGGATTCCCGGTAATGACTTAATAATTTCAATAGTATTTTTTTCAGTATATTCATCAATAGTATTATTACTTTTTATTTGAATATGATATGAACCTATTTCCATATAACGCTGGGTTATACCTTCAATCATACCACTGGATATCTCTAATACAACTATTAATGGAATTAAAGAAAATCCTATTCCCAGAATAGCGCCAAAAATATTTTTAGTAAAAAAATATTTCTTTTTATTTACCAAAAAATGATATGCAAGATAAAAAGATCGGTCATAGATCATCATAGGTTTGATAATTTCCCATTTTCCAGTTTAAGATGAATATCTCCTCTGCCAGTTAATGCCATATCATGAGTTACTAATAACAAAGTTTTACCATGGTTATTAACAAGTTCAAATAATAATTCTTCTATCTTTTTAGAATTTTTTTGATCCAGATTCCCAGTTGGTTCATCTGCAAGTATAATACCAGGATCATTTATCAGAGATCTTACAACAGCAATTCTTTGACGTTCCCCACCGGATAATTGTGAGGGGAAATGCTCTAATCTGTCAATAAGACCAACTTCTCTTATTAATTCGGTTGCTTTTGTAATAGCTTTACTTTTACTCATACCTGACATATACCCTGGAAGCATAACATTTTCCAATGCTGTAAAATCCTTTAAAAGATAATGAAATTGGAAAATTAATCCTATGCTTTTTGACCTAAATTCTGACATTGAATTTTCATCTAATTTATGAACAGCTTTATTATCAACAAAAATAGATCCACTTGTCAATTTATCCATTCCAGAAATTAAGTTTAACAAAGTACTTTTCCCACTTCCACTATTTCCAGTAAGAATTACCTTTGTATTAGATTCGATAGATAAATTAAGATCAGAAATAATTGATAATTCTTCATTACCATTCTTATATGATTTATATAATTGTTCAATAATTATATTACTCATATCGGAGCACCTCCGCAGGTTTATATTTAGAAACTACTTTTGAAGCCGAATAAGCTGCTAAAGTAGATGATAATACAGCAAAAAGAAAGACAAATAAAATTTCATTAAAAACTATTTTTACGGGAATCTCTGAAACATAAAAATTTGTAAACGAAAAAACAGAAGAATAATTAAAATTTGTACTAATAAAGGGTGATATTATCAATTTAATTAAATCTTCACTAAAACTAACAATGGATTCCAGTCCATTGAAAATAAGATTAATATTTATTGTTAGCAATAATCCGGAAATAAGACCAAAAAATGAACCTAAGATTCCAATAACAAACCCTTCAATTATAAAAATAGTACGTATTGATAAAGGGGTAGCTCCCAAAGACATTAGAACACCAATTTCTTCCCTCTTTTCTACTACAGAACGTTCTAATGAGTGTTTAATATTTACTCCAACTACTATAAAAATTAATCCAATAACAAGCATCATTGCTGTCTTTTCAGTTCGAAGCGCTCCGAAAAATGATGAATTAAAGACTCTCCAACTCTGAATATCATAAATTCCACCAAGTTCTTCTTCAATTTTAAATGTAATAGCTTTATCGTTGTATTGATCTTTTAGTTTAATTCCATAAATTAATTTTTCTTTTCCTGAAGAAATTGTTTGTGAGTTTGATAAAATAGTAAACCCCATTGATCTGTCAAAATTATAATAACCACTTTGAAATAGACCGGAAATATTATAATTACGATCTGAAGGTGATAAAGATTTAAAACCTGAACCTTCCATAGAAATCAAGGAAATATTATCATTTACACTAACTCCCAGCCGAGCAGCCAATTGATTTCCTAAAAGTATAGAATCCTTATTTCTCAAAGTTAATTCACCACTAACCAGATTCAATTGTTTCGCCATTACAGGATCATAATCTGCAATATCACCAGGTATTAATCGTATATTTACAGCTTCAAAATCTGAAAAATTACCCTTTATTAAAGTTTGTATATCAATAAACGGAAGAACAGATTCAACACCATCTATATTCTCTAAATAATTTAATATATCAGAATCTATAGTGGATTCTTTGCTATATACACGTATATGAAATGAATTTATATTTATAATATCTTCAATAAATCCAAATTGGAAACCATTCATTACCCCTAAAACAGATATTAGTGCCATTACACCAATACCAATACCTGCAATAGACAAAAATGAAGGACCTAACATTCGATCGGCTTTTCTTGCTTTTAAGTATCGAAAAGCAGTGAAAAATATCCAGTTATTTCCTCTCATTTGACATTCTCTTCACTAATTTTCTCACCATTTTCATATGTTACTATAAGTAACAGAGAATTGTCCTTATACAGTTTTTCTAATATTTTTTTATTATTGTCATAAAATATCTCTTTTATAATTGAATCATCCTTTAAAATTCTTTCTAATATTAAACTATTTTCATTATTGTATTCATATAAATAACTTAATCGGACCCCGGAAGAAGCTATATCTTTTTGAATCAGCAATTCGTTATCATAATTATATATAATTTTCTTAAAAATGTTACCAGTACTTATGGTTTCTAATATAATATTATCATTCAAATCATAGTTTTTGACATTAATTTCCCCATTAGCAAGATCAGTCTCAACTACTGAATGCCCAGTATCCATAAAAGTAAATATTTTTGATCTATTTAGAATACCATGCTTCCAGTTTTCAATTTTAACAACTCTTCCATTTTTATAGTTATAAAGTATGAAATCATTTTTACTTCCATACCATTCAAAAGAATTATTCTTATTAGAATTGGAAAAACCTGATATACTTAAATTCGAATTTTCAAACAAACGTCTAATTTGAGAAATTTGTCCGTCATCTCCAAGTACAAAAGTATCCACATATATTAAAATATTTTTCTCATAATAGGTTGTTTTTAACAGTTTACGTTCAACCCATTCATAGTGATACTCTCTTGTTAGTATATTTTCTTCATAAAATTCTTCTTTTGTAATAAGGTCATTTTCTCTTTGCTCAATAGAGATTAAACTATCACCTTCATATTTTTTTATCAAAATATTATTATTCTTCTTTAAATATTCAACCCATTTAAATAATTCACCCTTAAAATATATTTTTCTTATTTCCAAAGACTCTTCTTTGTGTATTTCTACAATCCAATCAAACTCATCAATTCTGTAAAATGGAATCTGTTCGTAAACCATACCGATACTATTAGATCTATAATAGTTTTCTGCCATAATAAATGTAATAATAGATGTAAAAAGAATAAAACATATAAATATTTTTTTAGTCATCTCTATATTCGATTACATGTTTAATAAATCATGAAGGAAATCTTCCTTATTAAATCTACTAAAATCATCATATTTTTCTCCTGTCCCTAAAAACAAAACTGGAACTTTTAAATCTCTACAAATTGAAATAATTATGCCACCTTTGGAAGAGGAATCATATTTTGTTAATATTATCCCATCAAGATTAACAGCATCATTAAAAGATTCAGCCTGTCTTAAACCATTTTGACCAGTTGTTGCATCAATAACTAAAAACTTTTTATATGTATCTTCTGAAGTTTTACTTTTTATAATTTTATCTATTTTTTTCAATTCTTTTACTAAATTCTCTCTGTTATGCATTCTTCCTGCTGTATCTGCAATTACAATTTTTGAATTTCGTGAAACAGCACTTTCAATAGTATCATAGATTACAGCACCGGGATCAGAACCAGTTTGTTGATGAACAACCCTCATATTAAGTTTATCTCCATGATACATCAACTGATCTATTGCCGCAGCTCTGAAGGTATCACCTGCAGAAAGAATACTATCAAGTTTATATTCATTTTTGAAATATTGTGCTAATTTTGCAATTGTAGTTGTTTTCCCTACACCATTTACACCAAGTATTAATATTACATTTAAATTATCAACATCAGGAGAATATTCATAACTTAAAATTATATCTGAAAGGTATTTTTTTACTATAAACATAAAATCAGACACATCTGATATTTTTTTGTTCTTTATATCTGTTTTTATCTGAGCAATTAACTCAAATGCAGTTACAGCTCCAATATCTCCTTCAATGAGTAAATCTTCCAAATCTTCAAAAAATTCCTCTGAAAATTTCCCACGAGTCAATAAATTCTTTATTTTTAATCCTAAACTACTTCCTGCCACTACTCACTCCTGAATTTATTTTATAGGTTATTTGTACTTTTAATATAATCAACTAAATCAAAAATTGTATTAATAAAAAGTGATATATTTACAAAAAGAGAACCGAGATATACATTATACCATGTTGTTGAAAGCTGCATCAATCTATTTGATTCTGATGAATATGGATCATCAAGAATTTCATTGTTATAAGCATAACCATAATCTGAGCTCATACCAAAACTAATTATTGATAAAGGTATTGATAATAAGAAATAACTAAAAGATTCATAAAAATTATTTCTTTTAACATTTATAATAGAATTTCGATCGATTAGAGATGATTCCATAAATATATCAATATTTTTAGAACTTAATTTTGAATATATATATTTACTATTATTATACCCTTTAAGTTTTAATGTTAGTAATGAAGGTACTACAGGGCTTTTTATTAAAAGAGGAGTCTTTCCCAACCAGGTTGCTCCTGAATAAAAATCTGCTCCTGCAGGAAAAGATTGCACAGATATCATTCCTTTTTCTTCTATTATCATTTTATACTCTATATTTAACTGTTCAAAGTCATCTAATTCTACTGATATATTTTTTGTTAAATATCCTTGTTTTGATATTTCAACATTATATAAACCAGGATATAAAAAATCCATATTATCTCTAATTATAGAACCTTTATTATTTTTTAATAAAATATTTGCCCCACTTTGATCTACTTGTAAATTCAAAGAAGCCCATGGTCGACCAAGAATTATTGTTTTTAGCTTTGAACTGATTTCCGGCAGCAAAGCAGATAGATTTTCTTTACTTCCTACTGATTTATAAATTAAATCCTCTGTGTCTAAAATTTTATTTTCTACCCAAATTTCCAAATAAATCCATTCATCAAGCTCTTCTATGGAGCTTTTAATAATTAAATCACAATTTTCACTATTAACAATATCTCCATTAATTGTATTTTCAAAATTTTCCATAAATTTAATTGATAAATAAGATTCAGTTGGAATAATTAAAGTTGAATCTAAGTTTTTAATTTGTAAAAGTTTATTATTGATCGCATCTTTTAATATTAAATATTCATTTTCGTTATAATTAGCATTAAAAATATAAAAATCATATTTTTCTTTCAAAGAAGAAAGCTCTAGTAAATACTTTGTTTTTAAAATATTTAACTCATTTTCCTGAATAGATAAAATCTCTTCATCCGATAATTTATGATTTAAAGCATTGTTTAAATTTAAAAATAATAACCTGGGTAGAGAATTTGCAAGGTGCAAATTATTAATATCCAAACCTTTCATTATTGCTGGAGAAAAACTTATTACAAAATCTTTCTTTTCAAAAGTATATATCTGTTGAGCTAATAAGTAGATGATAAGTAAAAAAATAACTCTTTTACTTATCATTTATTCCTACAGCTTTTGTAATTGCAGATATAATTCTTGCCGGCTTAAATGGTTTTAAAATAAAATCCCTTGCCCCTAGCTGTATTGCTTTAATAATATACTTTTGTTGGCCTAATGCAGAACACATTATAACTTTTGCCCCAGAATCATAAGCTCTTATATGTTTTAATGATTCCAGGCCATCCATTACAGGCATAGTAATATCCATTAAAACGATATCAGGAGATAATTCAGAATATAATTGAACTGCTTCAGAACCATTTTCTGCTTCTCCAACAACAGTTATATTCTCTTTTTCAACTATGCTCCGAATTGCATCCCGCATAAAAGAAAGATCATCCACCAGAATAATTTTTATTTGATTCATTATATTCCAGACCAATTCCATTTAAGATATGATTCAATAAAATTATCTATTTTACCATCCATTACTGCCTGAACATTTCCTACTTCGTATTTTGTCCTATGATCCTTAATCATACTGTAGGGATGAAAAACATAAGAACGTATTTGACTGCCCCAGGATATATCTTTTTTCTCTTTTGCATTTTTTTCATGTTCTTTTTCTAATTCCTCAGAATAGAAATCATATAAACGGCTTTTTAAAACTTTCATTGCTGTTGCTTTATTTTTTATCTGACTTCTTTCATTTTGGCATTGAACAACAATTCCTGTTTCTAAATGAGTAAGTCGTACAGCAGAATCTGTTTTATTAACATGCTGTCCACCTGCCCCTGAAGCTCTATATGTATCAATTCTAATATCGTCAGATTTAATTTCAAACTCTATTTCATCATCTATAACAGGAGTACAATATACAGAAGCGAAAGTAGTATGTCGACGTGCACCTGAATCAAAAGGAGAAATTCGTACTAATCTATGAACTCCGGTTTCTCCCTGTAGGTAGCCATATGCAAAATCACCATTTAATTGAATAGTAACTGATTTAACTCCACCTTCAGCTTCCAGTAAATCAATTATATTTATCTTATATTTGTGAGTTTCTGCCCATCGTGTGTACATTCTTAGAAGCATATTAACCCAGTCACAGGCCTCTGTTCCACCAGCTCCGGAATGTATTGTCAAAAAAGCACTGTTAATATCATATTTGCCACTTAATAATTCAAGAACTTCAAGCTCTTCAAATTTTTTACTAATTGATTTAAGAGTTTTTTTTATATCATCAGTAAATGACTCATCTTTTTCTTCTTTTGCAAGAGAATATAATTCATTCATATCTTCAAATTCAGAAACCAAATTTTGCCATGGATTTATTCTTTTTTTTAATCCGTTTAGTTTTCCCATTACTTTTTCTGAATTAGCTCTATTATTCCAAAAACCTTCAGCATAAGATTCTTTTTCCAGGTTAGCAATTGATTCCTTTAATTTTTCAGGGTCAAAGACGCCCCCAGGTTTCATAGAGTTTTGTTTTTAAAAGATTCATTTCACTTTCAAGTTCTGACAACATTTATTTCTCCACCTCTGTTTATTGCTAATTACCGTTTAACCACTACTCTACGCCACCGTTTGTCACTTAAAGTTGTAATTACCAACACTTCGTCTAAAGGGTATTGATATATTCTAACAGAATCATAAGAATCAGTTCTTCTATCAATATCTCTTTTTAATCTGGCCAGTTCTTTTTCTTTAATTTTTGCAGATTCATATAAGCACTCAAAAATCTGTTTAAAACCATATTCTACAAAAAGATGCTTAAGTGCAATCTTATTATCGTCATTAGATATTTCACAAACAATAGATACAAACATAGATATATAATATTAAGAACTAATTTTTGTGTCAAACCCTATTGAAGTAAATAGATTTTACCGATAGTTTTAATGTAATGAAAAAAATACTACTTCTTGTTTCTATTATGATACTTACCATTATAAACATAAATGCACAAGAAAATACCTTAACATTATCAAATATCAACAATATTCCAAATAAAATAACAAATATTGTAGTTTCTGCAACAGAAAAAGCTATTGAGATTACTTTTGATAATTCAGTAGAAAACAGAGAATTAGTAATATATAGAAGTTCTAAACCTATTAATAATTATAATGATCTTATTAATGCATCTTTAATAGCAACATTTTTTTCTTCTACCAATAAATATATTGATTATCCACAACCAGGAATTCCTTATTTTTATATAATTATGGATTCCTTTCTTACTAAATCCGGGAAATATGTAATTAATCCTGGCCAGAACGTAAGCACCAATAGCATTCTTATTCAGGCAGTTGATTCTACTAACAATATGCAAAAAAGAGAAACATTAAGAAACCAACCTCTTCCGTACCTTGATCTAAAATCAAGTATTGAGTCGGGAAAACTATTACTGGACAGCTATTCTGAACTTCCTGTGAAATATTCATTAACCTTTGAATCAAGCAAAATAGTTGATACAATTCTTAACACGATATACAAGGAAGATGAATTTGAATTATATCCAATAATATTGGAAGAAGATCTTATAGAGTCTGTCAATAGTGAAGAATATCAGCTAAAACGAATATTGGAGAGTGATTTTAATGACAAAAACTGGGTAATTGCAAATAAACTTCTTAGTAATTTCCTTAGTGTTGATCATTCTGAAAATATTACAAAAAAAGCTCATTTTTATCTTGCTCAGGTATATTTTTTCCAAAATAGTTATACTAAATCATTTTTAGAATTTACCCTTATTCAAAACCAGATGCCCAAAGAAACTAAGCCATGGATGGATAAACTTTTAACTTATATGAAAAATAATTAAAGCAGAAAATTGTTATTTTTTTTCTAATTTAATAATAATAGACGTTGACCATTCCTTTGCGGAATCTATAGATACAGGCCAATTAAGTACAAAACATGATCCCTGATATATAGATTCAATTCTATTAAGGTTTTTAGTTAAAGTATTTACTGGTATTTTCCAAAGTGAAAAACTCATCGAACCTGAAATTGAAATTGTAACCTTCTTTTTTACTTCATGGATTGTAAACTCTTTTACATTATCAATCTGGGGATTTTTCTGTGCTATTTCCAAAGATAAATCATCTAATCCATCTCTGGAAACTTGTATATCTGCTATACTATGTAAAGATAAATTAATTTCAGATGCAAAATTTAAATCAATATGCTTATCAATAAGATTCTTAATTTTAAGATCAACTTGAATTGAGTTCTTTTTAAAAATATATTTTTTAGATATTTTTACCTTTTTTTTAATTTTTTTAACTAAAACAAAACCGGCACATTCCAAATTTAATGTTTTTCTCTCTCTATCAATATCATCCAGAACATACTCTGTACCAATAAAACTTCCCATTTCCTTATATTTCATTGTTGAAAACTCATCAATGGTACAATTTTCTTCAAGAAAATGGTCTTGAAAAGCATTTCTTGGATACCAATCGATACCATTATCTTCGTGTTCCTTATTGTGGTAAGGCTCTCTGTATCTGGACATTGTATCAAGATAATTCCAGGATGTTAAAAGATAATCAAGTTCAAATAATTCTCCACCTTTTTTATGAATATATGCATTAATATACTGCCCCTGATAAAGATATTCATCACTACCATCAAAGTCAAAATCAATTGCACTTAAAGATGTTTTAAAAATTCCTTTTTCCCTTGTACCCTTTTCTGCATTTATCAAATGTTTATATGCAATTTTTCTAAAATTATTACTGTAGATTCCAGGAGATTCTTTATGCCAATAGGGAGTATTACATTGACTCATCATAATTTCTTCTCTGGCGTATTTCTTTCTTACTTTATCTCTTTTTACCTGACTTGCAAGAGTATTCATATACATCATTTTAGAATATAGATTGTTACTTTCAATGTATTTTGAAAAATTTTGCCTAAAATATCTTTCATTTGCAGTACAGGGAAAATAAATCTTCTTTACAGAACCAAGAGTTCTTATATACCTTCCGGGATTTATAGTCTGTATCTTTTTTGAATACTCAGTTAATAAAATAAATAATTTTTCAAACCAACCATCTTTAAATAAAGAATCTACAGCCGATGGGGTTCCACCATCGATCATCATTGTACACACTTCTGAATTATCGTTTTCAGAAAATTTAATTAGAATTTCAATAATTCTTTCCGGATCAATGAATTTTTCTGATAACTCCCTATTTATAGGAAAAACATGTATATGTTTACCCTGATCTTCGGTGATATACACATTATTTGTTTTTGTTTTTTCAATTCCTGCTTTTTTAAAAAGCTCTTCATCCAGAAAGGTAAATTCCATACCACTATTTTTTATATTGGAGCTTAGAGTTGGTTCCCAAATTTTCTCAGGAATCCAGCATCCCCTGGGTCTTTTTCCAAAATGTTTTCTTATGTAAGTTGTAAGATACTCTATTTGACTTATTCTGTCTTTATTTGGAATGATAGATAATATTGGGTTATAAAAAGGTCCCCCAACAAGCTCAATTTGACGTCTTTTAACCATTTCATTTATTAAAGTTAAAATTTCAGGATGCTTTTCATAAAACCATTCTAAAAGGATTCCGGAATAATGAAGTGCTGCTTTAATTTTAGGATAAGCATATAAAAGTTTTAAAAATGGTCTATAAGAGTTTTTATAAGCTGTTTCCAACTGTTCATTGGTACTTCCCATAGGTTCATTGTTATAGGTACCAAATAACAGTTTTATTTTATTCATTAACTTTTTGTTTATCCTCTATTTTTTTAATTTCTAAACTAGCATTTTCTGCAGATATAATACATTTTGCGGGACAACCCTTCATTGCACCGGTTCTATCGCCCTTTTGATCATAATCAATGGTTGCAAGAAAGTTCTCTACAACAAAACCTCCATCCGGTGATTTCTTTTCACATATTTTACACCCTATACACCCTACAGAGCAATATTTTTTTACTTTTCCACCTTTATCCAGCGAATTACATGCAACTATAGCATCAGATCCATATGGAATCATCTGCATAACACCTGTGGGACAAACAACAACACACTTTTCACAACTAATACAAAGATCTTTGTTAACCCATATTCTATTTTTTTCATCTCTGCTGATAGCATCAACAGGACATACCTTTATACAGCTACCTCCAGCCAGACATCCATATTTACAATCTTTATCGCCTTTATACATTGCCTGCATGGCATTACAATCATTCAGACCTTCATAGTTATAAGTATATGTTGAAGTATCCCTGTTCCCACGACAGTGAACCTGTGCGACCATTTTTTGACCAGGGTCACTAGCTTCTTTCCCCATTAACTCTGCAATTTTTGCTAAAACCTTCGATCCACCAGGGCTGCATAAAGTTATATCTGCATCTTCATTAACTATTCCATCAGCATAACCTGAACAACCAGGAAATCCACAGGCACCACAATTAGCACCCGGAAGAATTTCTTCAATATCAGCAACCCGCTCATCCTTTTTTACTGCAAGAAGTCTTGCAGCAATGGCTAAACCAATCCCGAGGATTCCTCCCATAAGAGTAACAGAAATAAATGCATAAAATATCTTAATAATAATCATTCGGTCTCCTGTATCATGATACTACCCAAGTAAATTTTTTAATAATGCGTTATCAAAGGCCATAAATGCTAATGCCATAAGACCACCTGTAATAAACGCAATGGGTATGCCTCGAAAAGGCTTTGGAACCCACTCTGTATCCAATTTTACCCGTATAGTTGACATTAAAAGAATTGCAAGAAGAAAACCAAGACCTGCTGCAATACCTGCTATAAAACTTTCCAAAGCATTATAATCATTTCGAACATTTATCAGAGCAATACCAAGAACAGCACAATTAGTTGTTATTAACGGCAGAAAAATTCCTAATGCTTTATACAAAGCAGGAGATATTTTTTGTATGACCAGTTCAACAAACTGAACGAGAGCTGCAATTACAAGAATAAAACTTATTGTCTGGAGAAAAACAATGTCCAAAGGGACAAGCACATAATGATATATTACCCAGCTGGATATTGAAGCTAATGCCATTACAAAGGTAACCGCAAAACCCATACCTACAGCTGACTCAACATTCTTAGAAACACCTATAAAAGGACATAAACCAAGAAATTGTGTTAAAATAAAATTATTTATAAAGACAAAAGTTATTATTATTCCAATATAACTCATTGTTTAACCCTCCTGATATCTTCAATCCAGGTAAAAAGTGCCTTCAAAAGCCCCATAACAAGAAGAGCTCCTGCAGCTAAACCAAAAACTCTTACAGGAGAATCAATCAAACCCGGAATCTCAATTACACCATTAAAACTTCCCATAGGAAAAAGAGTTATAGTTCCTAATCCAAATACTTCCCGTACTAATGCTATTATGACCAATGCTAATGTAAAACCTAACCCCATACCCAGTGCATCCAGTATTGATGCTTTAACGGTATTTTTATTAGCAAATGCTTCTGCACGGCCAAGTATTATACAGTTAACAACAATCAGAGGAACAAAAACACCAAGGCTATCATACAAAGCTGGGAGAAAGGCCTCCATTACCATTTCAACAATTGTAACAAAAGATGCAATTATAACAATATATGCAGGTATTCTAACTTTTTCAGGAATAAAATTCTTTAGTAGTGAAACAAAGATATTAGAACCCAATAGAACAAAAATAACTCCTGCGCCCATTCCCAGAGAATTGATAACCTTTGTGGATACACCGAGAGCAGGACAAAGTCCAAGGACAATTATGAAGACAGGGTTTTCTTTTATAAGCCCTTTAGTAAACTCTTTAAGCACTACATTCCCCCTAGTTGGCTAACAAAACCTGCAGCCTCATTTAATGCTTTTCCAATTCCAATGAATGTAATACTTGCACCTGTTATTGAATCAGCATCTTTGGCATTTAGATGTGATTTACTTGAAGGTATAATTGAGCCATTTCCTGTACCAATAAATTTTTCCATATAAGATGCATTTTCTGCTTCTTTACCAAGGCCGGGTGTCTCTGTATCTTCCATTAGAACTACTGATAAAACTTCACCACCATTAGAAATAGCGGTAAGAAGATTTAGATCTCCTGCATATCCGTCACCAATTATATTTATAATATAAGCCTCTGTTTTTTCCCCTGAAGATAGTGGATAGTAACCAATAATTGAACTTTCATTATCAGTTTTAATGAATTCACCAATTTCCAGACCTGCAGATAATTCACTGAGGGCTAACCTGAGCTTTTCGGCTCTTGCAGCTAAAATTATAGGTTCGGTAATTGCATTAACAACACCTAGCGCAATTGCAGCAATGGCACATATGGCAGCTAGCTTGCCACCTATTTTCATTACCTCTTTCATTTAACTTCCTTCTTTACCTGAACACCAAATCTTTTTGGTTGAGTATATTGATCAATCATCGGTACGAAGATATTCATCAGAATAATTGCAAGAGAAACTCCTTCAGGAAAAGAGCCATATATTCTAATTAAAAAAGTTAAAACTCCTGCACCAACACCAAAAATTATCATCCCCAGGCGAGTTGTTGGAGAAGTAACCATATCTGTTGCCATGTACAAGGCTCCCAGAACAAGACCTCCGGTAAACAGATGAAATAAAACGTCACCGGTAAAATAGGTTCCACCTGAGTATCGTGTCCCTGCGAAAATCCATATTAATAATCCAAAGCTTGCAATATATGATACAGGAATTTCCCATGTAATTATTTTACGAACAAACAGATAGATACTTCCAAGCAAGAGCAGTACTACTGAGACTTCACCTAAACTTCCAGGGATATTACCTAAAAACATATCTATATATCCATCAGAAAGGGAAAAACCCATATGGGTATTTAACCAGGCAGTAATGCCTGTATCAATATTAGTATGAGGATATCCTGTTTCGACCAAATACCTTGCAGCACTGTCTGCACTGCCTGTATATTCTAAAAGACCTGATTTCAAATAACCTAGTGGAGTTGCATTTGTAATAGCATCTACAGTTTCCAGTGTTTTAGGCATAGTCCATTTTGTCATAGGACCCGTCCATGAAAAGAAAACAAAAACTCTACCTGCCAGAGCAGGATTCATAAAGTTCCCTCCCAAACCTCCAAAAGTCCATTTAACAACCATTATAGCAAAAACTGAAGCTACAATAGGTATATAATAGGGTATTGAAGGTGGCATATTGAAACCTATAAGAAGACCTGTAAGAAAAGCACTTCCATCTTTTAATATATTTAGAATATTTTTCTTAAGTAAATATGCCATAGCAGCTTCTGCAACTACAGCTGAAATTATAGATGCAATTAAAACACCTAGTACTCTAAGGCCAAATATCCAAACTCCCCATACTCCTGCCGGAAGGAGACATAAACTTACAGCCCACATTACAGATCTTGTAGAATCAAATTGTTTTATTTGCGGGGAACTTTCAATAATTAAGTTGTTATTACTCATGCTTTAACCTTCTTAGTTCTTAACATCCTTTTTCCAAGCCGCATTCCCTGAATAAGGGGTATTCTGGCTAAACAAACATAACCGCAACTTCCACATTCCTTACAATCCATAAGACCTATGTTTTCTGCACTGTCATATTCAGTATGATCAATATATTTAAATAATGTTGTGGGATTAAGTCCCATGGGACATGCTGCAATACATCTTCCACAAGAAATACAAGCTGTTTGAGCTGCTCCCCTGACTTCCCTGGAAGTTAAAGCTAAAATACCGCTGGTACCCTTGGTAACCGGAGTATCAAGATCGTATATAGTAAATCCCATCATGGGGCCACCAACTACAACTTTAACAGGTTCCTCTGTAAATCCACCACATTCCTCTATTAGAGATCTAATAGGAGTTCCTATTCGGGCTTTTAGATTTTGGGGATTTTTTATGGCCCCTCCTGAAACAGTTATAACTCTTTCAATAAGAGGTTTTCCAAGTACAACCGCTTCATATATGGCATTAACTGTCCCTACATTTGAAACAACACAACCTATTTCCATAGGAAGAGCACCAGAAGGAACCTCTTTCCCGGTTACAGCTTTTAATAACTGCTTTTCATCTCCCTGAGGGTATTTTACCTTTAAGGAGACTACATCCAGAGGTAAATCTGCTCGTAATGCTGCCTCTTTTAGACTCTCTATTGCATTTTCTTTATTTATTTCAATACCTATTACAAGTTTTTCGGGTTTTATTATACTTGCAATTATTTTTATTCCCTCAATAATTTGATCTGCTTTTTCAAGCATCAAACGGTGATCTGCAGTAAGATATGGTTCACATTCCACACCATTAATTACCAGGTATTCAGCTTTTTTCCCTTTTGGTAAAGTAAATTTCACATTTGCTGGAAAGGTAGCTCCACCTAAACCTACAATTCCATTTGAATTTATAATTTCGATTAGCTCTTTACCAGACAGGTGCTCCCAGTTAGTCTCTATAGATTCCTTACCAAGACGATCAAATTCACCTTCCATTTCAATTACAACAGCTTTACTTGTCATCCCATTAGGCAGATAAATATCACTGATTTCTTTTACAGTTCCCGGTACCGGAGAATGAATATTCCCAGAAATAAAACCAGTGGATTTGCCAATAAGCATACCCTCTCTCACTATATCACCAGGATTAACAATGCTCTCTGCAGGACTGCCAAGATGTTGAGACATTGCAATAACTGATAAATCAGAAATTACTGCATTTTTAATAGGTTTATTTTCTGACAAATATTTTTTTCCAGGAGGATGAACCCCTCCTCTGTTAAATGTCTTTAATCCTTTCATACTACCTGTTGTTTTCTCCTTAAAAGAAATTCTTTAAACACATACCAACCTGATGGAGAGAAATTACTCGACCATACTATAATTGCCAGTACAAGAATTATAGAGAACCAATAATGATTTCTAATATAATTACCATCTAACAGATTACCAAACTCAGACTGATAAGCCACGAGTGTTGGTGAACCCTGACTAAGAAGCAAGTTAATATAACCTGTAGTTAAACCGAAGTCCATTATACTTTGATACCAGCTCTCTGTAAATATATAAATGTTTACATTTTTTTCTTTTAATAGATCTTTACTTAATGAAAATCGAGAAACAGACAGATGTTTATCAGGTTCAGGAAATGAATAATCAAATCCATAAGAATATGTTTCCAGATACATCATATGAGATATATAGTCTGAAAGGTTTGGTATTTCAGATTCAATTGAGTGAGTATGTAATATCTGCATTGAAGATTTTGAATAATCAGATATTCCTTCTATTGGGACAGGAACAGGTAGAGTTATACTCGATTCAAATTTATTTCCGCCAATTATCATAGGTGAAAGTATAATTAACAACATAAAAGAACAAAAACTGTATAAATCAAGACGACTTACTTTTATTGAACTAAATTTAATCCTTACTGGGAAAAATATTCTGTGTTGTTGAAATTTTCTTTTTGAATCAAGAATAATTAGATAAAATGCTATAAAACTAAAGTGAGCAGCAACTGAAATCACAAAGGCACCAACATATGCCAAGCCCTTTAAATTTATTAAAAGATAAATAAAGGAGATAACCATTATAAAAATTGATACTGCTAATTTTTTATTATCGACAGGATCAAAAATACCCAGATTTAAATAATGCCTGAATGATCTGAATAAAACAGAACCAAGAAGCACCATAGAAAATAGAAATATAATGGAAACTAAAACTCCTGGCAATCCTGCTCCATATGAAAATTGATACCAGGGGAATACTCCGGAGATCAAAACAGGCCAAAGCTCTTTATGCCAAATGAAAAGAAGAATTACTCCAAATAAAAAAATTATAGTATTTAAAAATTGATGACCTGGTGTTATTTCAGGGAGAAACCAATTAATAGAATATATTTTTAAAATATTTTCAATTTTTTTAAATAACCTGATTGAACTCAAATTAGATTTTATATAAACAATTTGATATTTTTCAGATAATAATTTTCCTGTAAACAGCAATGGCAGTTTTTTCAAAAAGGGATCGTAAAGAGGATCTTCAGAAATATAGTAATCCTCAAGTTCAGATATTGTTATAAATTTATCTGAATTATAATTAAAAACTTTTATTTTTGAATTATACTTTGAAACAACCTCTAATCCACCTTTTAATTGCAAATCGTTAATAATTTTACTAACAGGTGCATTATTTTCCAATGCAAGAGTATAATATCCATTCCAAATATTATGTGTAGTACCTTTTAAAGGTATATTTACAGTTAGAGATAATAATATATATAAAATACATGTTACAAATAGAAGGAAAACAGCTGTTTTTCGATTGTTTAAAATTTTCATTTCCCGAGTTTAGTCACAAATAATTATAAGATAATACAGTTTGTATTTTGAGATACTCTTTGTCAAGTATATTTTAATAAGAGCTATATAATTCCAGTACTTATTGTACTTGAACCTTTCAATGTGTATACTTCCCGAATGATTAAACTTATCCGACATTTAAACTGGTTAATAAAAGGAATACAAACATATGCCCTTGTTGGTAAAAGTGGTACAGGCAAAAGCTTTAGAGCTAAGCTTGTTTCACAAAAATATGGAATTGAACTTCTAATTGATGATGGTATTCTTATTCGTGATAAAAAAATAATTGCCGGAACTTCTGCCAAAAAAGCAAAATCATATTTAGGTGCAATCAAAACAGCTGTTTTTGATAACAAAGAACACAGAAACAGTGTTATCAAAGCTCTTGAAAAAGAAACTTTTAAAAGAGTTTTAATTCTTGGAACTTCTGAAAAGATGGTTAGAAAAATTGCAAGCAGACTTAATCTCCCTTCACCATCAAAAATACTGAACATAGAACAACTTGCTACAAAGGAAGAAATTGCCCTTGCTATAAAATCAAGAAAAATGGAAGGTAAACATGTAATTCCTGTTCCAGCTATTGAAATTCATAGAACTTATCCCAGATTTGTTTATGATTCCATAAGGGTTTTTGTAAAAAGAAAATTTCTTTTTAATAAAAGTAGTGAAGTATTCGAAAAAGCTATAGTACGACCTGAATTTGGAGAAAAAGGCAAAATTAGAATCTCTGAATCTGCAATTGCCCAGATGGTGAATCATTGTATAGATGAATTCGATGATACTATTACTGTTAAAAAATTACAGGTAAAAAATGATCCAAGAGGTTATAAACTTAAAATATCTGTTCATATTCCTTTAGGAGTTCAAATGTCCGGGAGTATTCATAACTTACAGGAATATATAATTGAAAGCATAGAAAGATATTCCGGTGTCAATATTCATAATGTTACTATAACAATAGAAAAAATACTGGAAACCCGTAAAAAATAAAATATTTGACAAAATCCTTTGTTACACATAATGTAATAGTAAGAAGAATGATAATAGGCTTATTATTTATCATTACTTAGGAGAAATTTATGAAAAAAATAATTATCTTATTTTTAATTTTAATGACATTTGTAATCCCCTCTTTTAGTCAGACAATGAAAATGGCTGAAAGTAACAAATATAGGGTATATACAGACATCAGCAATGAAATTGCCCAGTATACTGCAACTGCAATGGATGAATATTTTGAGTTATATAATAGATTTTTTCATTTTGATGAAAAAAAACTGGAATCAAAACTTCAAATTCGTATTTTCCAGTCAAAAGATGATTTTGATAGCTATCTGGCATCAATTATCTCGGGGACAAGTAAATCTTATGTATTTCTTCAATATAAAAATTCTAAAAGAAATGAGCTTGTAACTTATAAAATGGATGATATTGATGAAATGAAAAGAACTTTTATCCATCACGGTTTTGTGCAATTTTTAAAAACATTTGTACCTCATGCACCTCTTTGGATCCAGAAAGGCTTTGCAATATATTTTGAAAAAAGCATCTATAATGAACAGGATAATTCTGTGATATTCCAGGATAATCTTGATTGGGCAGTAACACTTAAGAAATACATATCTGCAGACAGAAAAAATCCTCTAAATCAAAAACTTTTTTCAATAGATAATCTTTTAAAACTTGATACAGCTACTGCTAATAAAAATATTAATGTTTTTTATGCTCAATCATGGGGTCTTGTCAGCTTTCTTATCAATTCAAAATATCAGGAATATAACAGAGTTTTGTGGGACTCAATTTCTTCTTTGGACCAAACTTTTCTTAAAAATGAAAATGAATCTGCCATTTTAAAATCCTCGTTTGCATGGATTGATAAAAACACCTTCCTTACAGATTTTTATTTCTATGCTGATTCTATTAAATCATTTAATGAACTGATTCAGGATGGAATTAAATCCTATTCCGAAGGTTCTTTAGGAGAAGCAGAAAGAATTTTTATCAAAGGAATGATTATAAATGAAACTAACTATATCCCTTACTATTATATGGGATTAATTAATTATTCCAGAAAAGATTATGCTATGGCTGAATACTATTATCATTCGACTGCCGAAAAAGGTGGAGATCCTAATTTGATAAATTATGCCTTGGGTGTAAATTCATATGCTAATAATAATTCGAAAGATGCAATATTCTATTTAAGTAAAGTAGAATCGGGTGATTACTATGAAAAATCTATTGATCTTATTACTACACTTACAGAAGAAACAACAGATTCTTCTGTAAATAATGATGATCAAAAAGAAAATCAATCTAAAAGTAAATAATTATTAACAAATGGCGGTAAGTAATTCTACCGCCTAAATCAACTATCTTCTACGTTGATGACGACTTCTTTCATGAGTCTTTTTAGGGTTCTTACCTTCGGGTACAGGCTTTTTTCTGCGAATTGCATTTTTAGGAGGTACAAGGCTCTCATTTCTAAATAATCTTACTACAGCCATTTCTACTTCCTTATTTGGAGGTGTTATGGGACTTATTAGCCTTTTTACATCCTTAAAAGTATCACGAAAAAGAAAAGTTGTATTTTCATATTCTTCTGGAAACTTAATAAAAGAGGAAACCAGAGCAGCCAGCAACCGACCTTTTCTGGTTTCATTATTAGTTTTGACCTCTTTATCAATACTTTCAAGATCTTTTATAAAACTAACTGTATGTTCATTATTTCCTTTTCTAATTAGTAATGAATTAATCTCAGGAAGCATAAATCTCAACAGATTATATTTTAAAAGTGTTTTAAATATTGGAGCTGAATAACCGGTAGCCAGTATTTTAATGACCTCTTCTGTCATTCTCGAGGGAGAGCATCTTTTTAATTCAGTACTGTATTTTTTAATACTTTTTCCTAACATAAAAGAAATAGTAGAACCTGTTGTTCCTGAATACTTAATTGCCCTTATCATTCTGACAGGGTCCTCTATAAATGTTGTAGAAAGAGGTATAAGAGATCTGATTTTTCTGTGTTGTAAATCTTTCCATCCATCAATAAAATCAATGACATACTCTTTCTCAGGATCATAGTAAAGAGCATTAATTGTAAAATCTCTTCTTTTAACATCATCTTCTATTTGGCCATAAACATTATTGTCATTGTTTTCAGATTCTGACCTGAAAGTTGAAACTTCAATAATCTTATTAGGATAATACATATGTACCAATCTAAAACGACGACCAATTATTCTGGCATTCCAAAAGAGTTTTTTTATTTTACCAGGAAGTGCATTTGTAGAAATATCAAAATCTTTGGGTTTTTTATTCAGAATAAGATCCCGAACCGCGCCTCCTACAATGTATGCATCAAAACCAGAATCGGTCAACCTTTTAGTAATTTTTACAGCATCCTTATCCATTAAGGATTTATCTATTCCATGATCTTTTTTTGTGTAAATTCGGGCAATAGCTACCCTTTTCCCTGAAGGAGAAGTTCCATAACGTATGAGCAATTTTTATCTCGCTTGAATTTTTAGTCTATTCTGGTCTACTATAATAGAAGTGAAAGATATAATAATCAAGAGGGATAGTTAGTTGCTTATTGAACCAAAAATATTAAAAGGCTTTAGAGATTTTCTTCCTGAAAAAGCATTACAACGAAAAAATATAATAAGGATTCTTGAAAAAACATTTACAAGCTTTGGTTTCCAGACAATAGATACACCGGTACTCGAATATAAGGAAGTTCTTTTGGGTAAAGGAGGCGGTGAAACAGATAAACAGGTTTATGCTTTTAAAGATAACGGCAAGAGGGATGTAGCTCTACGGTTTGATTTAACAGTACCATTTGCCCGATTTATGGCTGCACACATAAATGAATTAAGTTTACCCTTTAAAAGATACCATATAGATAAAGTCTGGAGAGGAGAAAATACTCAAAAAGGAAGATACAGAGAATTCATACAATGTGATTTTGATATTGTTGGTTTAGACAATGCATCTGCAGATTTTGAAATACTTCAACTAATGCATAGCTCATTTAAAGCTATGGGAGTTAATAATATTACTATAAAAATTGCTCATAGAGGTATTTTTAACAATTTTCTTACTAAAATAAAAGCCGCAGATAAAGCTGTTGAAATTATGCGAACTGTAGATAAAATAAGTAAAATTGGTAAGGATAACGTTTTTAAAATTCTTAACGAACTAACTGATTCAGATTCTGCCAATAATATTCTTAAATATATAGAACCAGAAAATAATTTTTTGGAAACTCTTAGAAAAATTACCCTAATGTCAGGGGGCGAATCTGAAGCTTCCAACAGGCTCTACGAAGTTTATAATTTCATGACTGAAACAGGTATTGAAGATCTATTTTCCCTGGATCCTTCAATTACCAGAGGACTGGATTATTATACAGGTATAGTATACGAAACCTTCCTTAATGACTTGCCGACTTTAGGTTCTGTTTGCTCTGGAGGCAGATATAACAACCTTACATCTGTTTATACTAAAAAAAATCTTCCAGGAGTAGGATCTTCTATTGGACTTGATCGCTTGATGGCTGGTTTGGACGAACTTGGACTTCTTGATAAAAAGAACCAAAGTTCTAGTGTAATTGTTATTAATATGGATAAAACTTTACAATCCTACTACCATAAACTTGCTGCTGTAATTCGGGATTCAGGATTATCCTGTGAAGTATATCTTGATACAAAAAAAATAGGTAATCAATTTAGTTTTGCAGAAAAAAAAGGAATTCCATACGCTATTTTATGTGGTACAGAGGAATATAACAGTAATACAGTTACACTTAAAAATTTATTGACAAGAGAAAATTTTAATAAAATATCATTAAATAATGCAATATCTCTTATTAAAACTGGTAAGGTAGAATAATTTGATAAATAAACTTCCTGTATACGAACAGAAAGATAAAATACTAAAAGAGCTTGAAAACAACCAGGTAATAGTTGTTGAAAGCCCTACAGGATCAGGAAAAACTACTCAGCTTCCAATTATTTTGCGTGAGGCCGGATATGGTGATACAGGAATTATTGGAGTAACCCAACCAAGAAGAATAGCTACTGTTTCTGTTAGTGAATTTATTTCTAATAATTTAGAAAAACGGGATAGTAATATTGTTGCCTATAAAATGCGGTTTGAAGATACTACCGATATATTTACCAGAATAAAGATTATGACTGATGGTATTCTTCTACAAGAACTTAAAGCTGATAAACTTCTATCAAAATATTCTGTAATAATGGTTGATGAGGCTCACGAAAGAAGTTTAAATATAGATTTTATTCTTGGTCTCTTAAAAAATATACTGGAAGTCAGACATGACTTAAAAGTAATAATATCATCTGCTACTATAAATGGTAAAATATTTTCACAATATTTTAACGGCGCCCCTATTGTATATATCGAAACCCGTGTTTTCCCAATTCAGACAATCTATGTAAATTTGCCTACAGAGAATAGAGATGAAAATATGCTCCTGAAAATTGGAGATATTGTTTCAAATGAGGTAAGAAAAAAGGATAGAGGTGATATCCTTGTATTTCTTCCAGGGGAACGTGCAATAAAAGAGTGTGTAACACTGCTATTAAGCAGTAAAATATCACGAAAACTATTTATTGTTCCATTATATGGAAGACTTTCCAGGGAGGAACAGGAAAGAGTTTTTTTGAAAACCCCTTCAGGAAAAATTAAAGTAGTTATTGCTACAAATATCGCAGAAACAAGTATTACTATTGATGGTATAAAAACAGTTATTGATCCGGGTCTTGCAAAAATAAATTTCTACAGTCCAAGAACTTTTACGGAATCCCTGGTAGAAAGTTCAGTTTCAAAAGCTTCCTCTAATCAGAGGAAAGGAAGAGCCGGGAGAACTGGTCCTGGAACCTGCTACAGATTGTTTTCAAAACATGATTTTGATACAAGGGATTTATTTACTCTTGAAGAAATATTTCGTACAGATCTGTCAGAAGTTGTTCTTCAAATGGCTGAACTTGGTATTACAGACTTTAAAAGTTTCGATTTTATTTCCAAACCCGGGAATCAGGGGATAACAGGAGCAATAGATACATTACGACTTCTTGGAGCTTTAAATAGAGATAATACCCTATCGGAATCTGGGAAACTAATGGTAAAATTCCCTCTTTTACCAAGACATTCTAAAATGATTGTTGAATCTGTAATGAAATACCCTGAAGTGCTGGAGGAAGTTATCATAATTTCAGCATTTTTATCATCACACTCACCTTTTTTATTACCTCAGGGAGAGGAAATCGAAGCAAGAAATGCCCAACATCATTTTAGAGATCCTTCCGGAGATTTTTTATCCAATCTAAATCTTTATAGAGCTTACATTAAAATAGATGATATTGAAAAAAAGAAATTTTTCTGTGATGACTATTATTTGGATTTACGTACAATGAATATGATTGTTAATATCAAGGAACAACTTGAAAGTATAGTTTCTGATTTGGGAATACCCATAGGTTCCGGTGGAAAGCAAAAAGAACTCCTTTGTTCTATTTCTGCAGGATTAATTCAATTTGTATGTGTGAAATCTGGCAGATCTGCCTACAGAAGTCTTACAGCAGCTCAGATACACATACATCCAGGATCAGTTATGTTCAGAGAATCACCTGAATATATTGTTGCAGGAGAAATAGTAAAAACATCCCGAATGTTTGCAAGATCAGTTTCTACTTTAAAACGAGAATGGCTTAATGAAATATCTGGAGATCTTATAAATCTTGTTCCTGAAAAAACGGGCAAAAGTCAGAAAAATAAAAAAATCAAAGATACTTCCAACACTATAAATATAAATAATTATATATTTGAGCTTATTCCTTATAAAGGCAAAAAGAAAATTGCAATACTTCCATGGGAACAAATTAGAGATCTGGTAAAATCCACTCCTTTAGATAAAATAGCTATTTATAACAATGTAAGAGGTAAAATTATTTTTAGAGATATGGAACTTGAAACAGGAAACAGAATGGAAAATATTATTCGGGTCATTCCTCATATTAATCCTGAAAAAGATTTAGCAATAAATAGTAAATCTGGTGGCAGTTTCGATATTAGTACAGAATTAAAGGTTTTCTCTAAAACAATTGAGAAAATTTTACATATAGTTAAAATTAAGAAAAAAGGGAGAATGCTGGGTTATCTTTCATTGGAAACAGATGAAAATGGAACTTACTGGCTTAAAACTAAAAAGGGTCTATACGGTGCTGTAGAGGGAAGTTTGTCTTCTCTTGAAGTTATGGCCGATGAGATAACTCCATCTATGGATCCAGCCTATGGGAAATTGGTTAGTTCTATTTATAGAAAATTAACTTCAATTTTTGAAAGCTTTTAAATTAAATAAAAAAAGATAGATATATCCATTTTTATTTTTTCTTGTGGTACTGATTTTCTGAATAATATACTATAAGTAATATGGAAATAAATTTTTATAAATTGCAAATTGGTGGGAACGACCTTCTTCTTGTTAATCAAATAAACAAAGCGACAATAAATCCAGATAGAATACCTTCGATTTCCAGGAATATATGTAAAAGAAGTAAAGGTGTTGGTGCCAATGGAATTATTTTTTTATACTCTGGTAGAAATAAAGAGATAAAAATGAAATTTTATAACTCTAAAGGAAGAGCTGATAACATTAGTTATGATGCTGTCTTATGCAGTGCAAAGTATATTTTTGATTATGGTATAGCAGGTAGTAAATATATAGTTATTAATAGTGACTATGGTATTTTTACAGTTGATTGCATAGATAGCATAAGCTTCAGAATAACCCTGGGGAAAGCCCATGATGAAAATGGTGAATTATTATATGAAAATTCTATGCATGATTTTAGTAAGCAGGCAATTATTGATGGACGATCAACTGTTTATACACCTGTAACCCTGAAAGACACCGGTATTTCTGTTTTTTTTGCAAATAAACAAAAAACTGATAAAAAAGAAATTTCAAATTATTTCCGTCAGTTAAAGAAAAAAAGACAGTATCGAACAGCTTTTATAACTATTTTTAATGATGAAGAGATAGGTGTTGAAACTTATTCTCAATATTACAGGAGAGATAATTGCTTTATTTCTGCAATAGCAGGAGTATCATCTGTAATTAATGGACTTTGTGACAGAGAATTGACTATATTCTATAGGTCAGACACCCTTTTTTTTCAGTGGGACAAAGATAATAACCAGATATATATTACAGGTCAGCCAGCTTATGTCTTTTCCGGCAGTTTTTATTATGAACAGGAGAATTGATTATTAATGGATCCAATTATTGAAAGATTTAACAGATTAGTAAAATCTATGTTTGTAGATACCAGTGATATTGATTTTAACTATAATAATTTTTCGGGAAGTGATAATAATGATTATGCAGAAGCATGGGAAGAATTAAACGATTTTTTATCATCTCCTGAATATGATCAGACAACTCCCTCTGTACCAAAAACTCCTGAAATTCTTCGTCAGGATTTTAATAATATTGGAGTGCCTTTTGATTCTGATTTTTCTGTTACAAAAGAAGCTTATAAAAACTTACTTAAAAGACATCATCCGGATAAAAACAATACAACTACCCAATCAATGAAATCGGCCACAGAAAAAACTAAAAATCTAAATATTTCATTCCAAAAAATAAAAGCATGGGAATTAGCAAAAAAAGGTTAGGAAATTTATTAAATACATATCAATTGTTTAATTCGTATTCATTTATCTTTCTATGCAGGGTTTTTCGACCAATCCCAAGAATTTCAGCCGTTTTTGTTTTATTCCCATTTTCATGATAAAGAGTTGCCTTTATAATTTCTTTTTCAGCGTTTTCCATACTTATTCCAATTGGAATTATTACAGAATCTTCATTTGAATGAGATCCTACAGATGGGGGCATATCATCCAACATTATAACTGTTCCCTTACACATAACAACTGCGCTCTCTATACAGTTACGAAGTTCTCTAATATTTCCAGGCCAATTGTAATTATGAAGTGCTAATCGTGCTTTTTGATCAATTCCTGTAATTTCTTTACCATTTTCAACAGCAAACTCTTTTAAAAATGCAGCTGCTAACAGCTCCACATCCTCTTTTCTATCCCTTAAAGGAGGTACATGAATATTTACAACATTTAAGCGATAGTAGAGATCCTCTCGAAAATTTCCTTTTTCTGTTTCTTCTTTCAAATCTTTATTTGTAGCAGAAAGTATTCGAATATCTACTTCAATAGTTTCTTCACCTCCCACTCGTTCAAATTTTTTCTCCTGTAAAACCCTTAAAAGTTTTATTTGAACCTGCTGTGAAATTTCTCCTATTTCATCCAGAAAAATTGTACCACCATCTGAAACTTCAAATCTGCCTTTCTTTTGACCTATAGCTCCAGTAAACGAACCTTTTTCATGACCAAAAAGTTCACTCTCCAGAAGTGATTCTGCTAAAGCGGCACAATGAACTTCTACAAGTTTTTTATCTTTTCTTGGAGATAAATTGTGAAGAGCTTCTGCTATAAGTTCTTTTCCTACACCACTTTCACCAGTTATTAAAACCGAAGCTTTTGTTTCTGCTACCTGTTCGACAATATCAAGAACCTTACGCATTTGAGAACTTTTACCAATTATACTTGAAAATTTATTTTTTTTACTTAACTTATCTATCTCTTTTTGAAGTTCACGGTGCTGCAAAAATAACTGTCTGTTTGAAAGCGCTCTTTTAACTAAAAGCGACATTCTATCAAGATTGACTGGCTTTGTAAGAAAATCAAATGCACCATCCCGCATAGCATCAACAGCAGATTCAATTGTTCCATGACCAGTAAGTATAATTACAGGAATAGTAGGATTAGAAGCACTTATTTTACGAAGCAATTCTTCACCTGACATTTCAGGCATTTTTAAATCTGAAATAACAAGGTCAATATCACGCTTATTAATAAGATTTAAACCCTCTTTCCCATTTCCTGCAAGAAGAATATTATAACCATCCATTTCTAAAGAACGGCCAAGCCCTTCCCTTATGTTTTTTTCATCATCTACAATTAAAATATTAAATTTCAAAGCTACCCCTTCCAATCAAGTAGTCGTTTGCCTGATTGCGGCACAGGTAAATTTATTGTAAAAGTAGTACCCTGATTCTCAACAGATTCGAGGACAATATCTCCACCATGTTCCTTAATAATTTTATATACAACAGTTAAACCCAAACCGGAACCAAACTGTTTAGTTGTAAAATAAGGTTCAAATATTTTAGCCATATTTTCTTCAGATATTCCTGTTCCTGTATCACAAACATAGATATGAATAAAGTCTCCATCCCTTACGGTTTTAAAATACATCACGCCACCTTCCGGCATAGCAGCAACTGAATTCTTAATGATATTTAAAATAGCCTGTTTCATATACTTTTCGTCTATTTCAAGCTTTGGAAGATCTTCCTGCAACTCACATTCAATAGTTACAGAAGCTTCTTCCAATTCATATTTAACAAATTCCAATAAATCTGTAAGAACTTTATTTATGTCCGATTTCTTCATTGTAGGATTCATTGGTCTTACAGCAAATAGAAAATCAACTATTATATTATTAAGCCTTTCAACCTCTTCATTTAATATTTCCAGATATTTACCGGAAGTTTCTTCCTTTAACTGTTTATCTCTTTTCAAAGACTTTTGCATAAGCTGTATATGAATACTTATAGACCCTAGAGGATTCTTAATTTCATGAGCAACTCCTGCAGCAAGAGTAGTAAGAGAAGCTAAATTTTCTGCACGTCTTAATCTGCCATCTCTTTTTTTCCGTTCAGTTATATCTGATACATGTAAAAGACTTCCCTGTATAGACCCTTCTCTTACAACAGGCATAATATCCAACCACAGAGTTTTGGAAATACCAGCTATTTTAATAGTAAATTCCTCTTCACTTACTTTTTCTGCATTTAAAAGTGTTTTTTGTATAAATTTTGATATATCATCATCATCAATAACTTCCCAAATAATAGAATCATCCAGATCTCCAGAGGAAAAAGGTATAAGTCTGTGAGATCTTCTATTGTGAAAAACTAATTTATTGTTAGTATCTGTTACAAGTATACCATCTGTCATAGAGTTTAAAACTATTTCCAAAAGTTCATTTTCTGAAGTTAATTCCTCAAGTAAATCCTGAACTTGTTCACCACTGAGTTTATCAATTTTTTTTAAAGCCTTTTTAAAAAATTTCCTCAAATTTCATTCCTCATCTGATATAAAAGAGTTTCAAAAAGTAATTTTGTATTCTGATTGAACGATCTTTTATTTAAAATTGTAGTATGAATTAGTTCATTCCATTTTGTAAGAAGCTGTATAGACAATCCTTCTTCAAAACCAGAAGCCCCTGGTAGTTTAGTATGTAAAAGTAATAACATCTCCTCAAGAAAGACCTTTAACATATTACTTTCACTAATAATTTCAATTAATTCTGAAAAATCATCAATATTTAGTTCATTTGCATCTTGTACTGTTACAATTATTTTATTTGCATACTGTCTTAATATACTTAGATTTATTCCTTTCATTCCCATAAAATAATCGCGTAGATTTTTAAATTCGACTGATTCATCCTTAAAAATTCGTTGTATAATAGTTTTATCTTCAGATTCTGTTCTGGATCTAAAATTATATGGTCTGACTCTGGATAAAATTGTAGGAATTATTTTATTTTTCCGGGTACTTATTAATATAAAATAGACAGATGGAGGAGGCTCTTCTATTATTTTTAATAAAGCATTTCTGGAAGCTTCACCCATACTATCAGAACCTTCAACAATAATAACCTTTGCTGTCCCTGAAAAAGTAGTATGAGACCAAAAGGTTACATTTCTAATATGACTTATGGGGATATTATCACTACTAATATAGCTTATAATTTTCTTACAAATTTTTCCTGAATCTACTAGTAGTTTATTCAGTTTTTTTTCGTTGGGAAGTATAGCTCCAGGTTGTACTTTTTCTAATATTAATTCGATTTTTTCAAGCTCTGAACTAAGCCCTTTAAGTTTATTTTCCTGGCCTTCCCAAATTTGAGGATCAAATCTTCTTGTAAGCTTTCGTACAGCACGTATAAACTGATACTGCCCGGTAATCTGTCTATTTCTTCTTAGTACATCTCCACAGGCTTCAATCTCTTCCAGAAAATAATGACTTCCAAGAAGAACTGTATCAGGGGAGTCAAGAACCCTATGCTGTTCACAGGATGAACAACTACAAGACCAATCACCATCTTTTTCACATGAAAGGACTCTTGCCAACTCCAATGCTGCTGTTAACTTGCCAGTATAAACATCCCCATAAAATAGCAATGAAGAAGGCAGTTTATTATTTTTAATATCATCTCTTAAAAGTTTAACTATTTCTGAATGATATAGAATATTTTCAAACACTTTTACTTTTATATCCCCTCTTCTAGAATTTTTGTACCAATAGGTATAATTTTTTCAGCTATTGATGAAGCATAGCTGTCTATAAATAAATTAGAAATATTGATAAATTGCTGAGCCTTTAGTATAAATACAATTATAACTATTAGTAAAAACCCTTCTATAAGTCCAAGAAAAAACCCAAGAGATTGATCCAGTTTTTCCAATTGTACTTTTTCAATTAACGTATTTAAAGAATTTTCAAAGATTTTAATTATTAAATAGCTTACAAGAAAAAGACCTAAAAAAGCTATTATAATATTCCAAAATGACTGGCCTATATAATCCTGCAATAACAGAGATACTGGACGTGTAAAAACAACCGCTATAGTTATCCCTATAATTATTGATGCCATAGACATAATTTCAGCAAGAAACCCTTTAAAAGTTGCTCTTATTGCGAGTACTAAAAGTATTATTAGACTTACTATATCAAATGCTACTATATTCATTTATATATCCTATTTCTTTGTATATTATATTTACTATCTGATCGGCACTATTTCTATTACAAAGAAGTTTAACATTTTCTTCAAGTTTATTTAACTTCTTTTTATTGTTTAAAAGATTGTCAATCTCTAAAAGAAGATTTAAGGCACCTGTATCATCATCTTTTAATACTATAGCAGCACTATTTTTTCCAAAAAAATTTGCATTACGAACCTGATCGCCCCGGGAGCTCCCAAATCCCAGGGGAATTAAAATAGAAGGTTTACCAAGGATACCATTTTCCCAAAGAGTACCTGCACCAGCCCTTGAAACAACAATATCAGCAGCTGCAAGTATTTCAGGAAACTCTTCATGAAACAATGCAGTAGTAATATAATTATTAATTTCTGATTTTTTATAAGAAAACTCTCCCATTTGATGGATAATAAAATAATTCTTTGTTAGGTCATAAATAATCTCTTTAATCATATTATTTATCTCTAAAGCTCCCTGGCTTCCACCTAAAACTAAAATTATCTTTCTATCATCTGAAATATTATACTGTTTTCTTATCTTTTCTTTACTCCTTAAGATTTCTACACTCATAATTTCAGAACGGACAGGATTACCTGTTACCAAAAGAGTCTGGTTAGTTTTTTTATTTTCCCAATGTTCCAAAGTTTCTTTATACGCAAAAAGTATTTTTTTTGAGAATCTACCATTTATTCTTGTTGCCAAACCTGGATCCAAATCTGATTCATGTGAAATAACAGGAATTTTTAATAATTTTGCAGCTATTACAGGAGGAACTGTAACAAAACCACCTTTAGAAAATAAAATATCTGCTTTTAATTTTTTTAAAAGAAAAATAGAAACTATAAACCCAGCTATTATTTTAAATATATCAATAAAATTTTTAATTGAAAAATATCTTCTAAATTTCCCAGCAGGTATTGAATGGAAAGATATATTGTATCTATTTAAAATTTCTCTTTCCATTCCGGAATTACTACCAATCCAGGCAACATTAAATGAAGTTTTATCTTTATCCAATAACAACTTTTCTGCAACTGCGATACCGGGAAAAACATGCCCACCAGTACCTCCGCCGGTAAATACTATTGTTTTGTAATTTTGATATTTCATTTCAAAACATTAGCATAATATAATATAATTTTATAGACATAACTGTAGAAAAATGTATACTAAATTTCCTCTATAACTATGAAAACAATTATAATATTTTTAATTATATTTCTTATTTCAATAACCGGCAACCCTGGCCTTTACTCTGTGGAAATTAAATCTCAATTGCCAAGTAATATATTTAAATTTCAAAATGAAAGAGTTCCTTTAGATTGTTACAATCAACTGATTAATAAACCAAGTGCAATAAAAATACGTATCTTTCAAAACAAAATAGATGACATACCAATTTTAAACGTTCTTTTTGATTTCCATGTGGTATATAAGCTTCCGATAGATCAACTATTTTCTAAAGTTCTTAACCTTAATGAGGAACAGAAAGTTTTCCCAAGGATAATATATTCAAAAGATTTAAATCCCGAAGATGGATTATGGAAACCACATTTTCAGGAAATAAAAACTCAATTTACCTTTAGTTTTTATAAAGAGAATTTTAACTATATTTTCTATAAAATACCAATACAAAACAGTGATGGATCCTTTCTTATTAAATGGAATCTTTACGATTCTGTTGATGAAAAATTTTTGTATAATTATGGATCCTGGTATATGGAGGAAATAATAATCGATAATCAGAAATACACCTATATTAGAAATTATATTAATTATGGTATGAAAAAATACCATTTTTATACAGAACTTGCGACAAATATTGGTGGTGCAAATGAACCTATTTCTTTCTTTAATGCTTTAAAAAAGGCTACTCAATAGCCAGCCCCCTATTTGAAAATATATATCTCTACTCTTCATACCAATAATAGATCTATTAGATCTATTTGAGATATTTCCAATATAATATTGTTTTTTTGCTAAATATGTTATATTGTATATAGATTAAAATAAATACAGGAGGATTTATGAAATTATATAAAAATATCTTTTTTATACTACTAATATTATTGCTGTCTCTACCCATATTTGCAGCCCCTGAGTCTTCAGGAAAGCTTGCAGGCACAGAAACAGCATTTATTGATAACAACTACTTAAATATTGGCTTAATGGATTCAACCTTTGATTTTTCTGAAATTGTATCAATTAAAACTAATATTGTTTTTGATATTATTGGTTTGTACAATATTGGTATTAAAGCAGGATATCATTTTAAAAATATTATGGATCTGCGAGCAGCTATAGGATATACAGGATTATACCTAAACGAAGCTCAAATGCTTACATCAATTGCAAATGGTCTTACAGCAGAATCAGGAATTACAATTAACAGCCTTAATCTTAATATAAAGGGTCAAAAAGTCTACTTTGCTGCATCGCTGCCTTTGTACGGGTTTAATATTAATACTAACTATGCCTTATATTTTTTAGTAGGGACTGATTCCTATTCTAAAGCTACTTTAGGATTTGAAAAAACATTATTAAACAATAAACTTTCTTTTTTTGTAAATGGAGGTATGTTTTTTAACTTACCAGTTTCAAATGCAAGTGCAGAAGCAAAGTCTGTTTATTTTAATTTGGCAGTTTCAAATTTGTATGCAGATGGAGGAATGAGATTCTACTTTGGAGACCATTATAATATGGAAATTGGTTTTATTTATCCAGGAATAAATATGCCATTGGGTAACGATCCTGATACAGGAGAAGCTAAGGAATTAAACCTTCCTGTTCTGCCTGTTTTTAATATTGCCTACAGGTTCTAGGGAGATATATAAATATGAAAAACAGAAAAAAATTAGTGTTCGGCACTATTGCAGTTATGATTATGTTAATTTCTTCCTGTGGACAGGCAGGATTTGATGTTAGTTTGAATCCTAGTGATATAAAAGATATTGATTTGTCTTTGTTGCTATTAGATGCTTATATCATAAAGATTGAGACTTATATGGAAATAGGTAATTATGGAATAAATCTGGACAAATTAAAATATGATTATTCTTTTGATAATCATGGAACAAATGCTGTTAATGTTGAAGTTCGCCTATCTCTCTACGGAGAAGCAACACTAAATGATAATAATAAACTGACAGTTTTTATATCAAAAACTGATGGATATGGAACTGCTGGTACA
>JAOZPU010000077.1:0-2231 GCA_029932585.1 Spirochaetia bacterium
ATGAAAATACTTATCATAGAAGATGACAAAGATATTATCTCTTTCATAAAGAAAGGTCTCCACGAAGCAGGCTATGTAATTGATACTGCAGAAGATGGGGAGAGTGGCTTTATAAAACTCCTTACTGGTAATTATGATGCAGCAGTTGTTGATATTATGCTTCCAGGAATGGACGGACTATCTATTATTGAAAATATTAGAATAAAAAAAATCTACACTCCTATTATAATTCTTAGTGCAAAAAGAGAAGTAGACGACAGGATAATTGGATTTCAAAAAGGAGGAGATGATTATCTTACAAAACCTTTCTCTTTTTCTGAACTGCTTGTTCGAATACAGGCCCTTATTCGAAGATCATCTGAATCACATAATATAACTTCTTTGGAGTGTGAGAATCTTTCTATGAACTTAATTTCTCATACAGTCACCAGAAATGGAGAAAATATTGAACTTCAACCAAAGGAATTTGCTCTTCTGGAGTATTTAATGAGAAATCAGGAAAGGGTTCTTTCTAAAACATTGATAATGGAAAACATTTGGGATTACAATTTTGATCCTCAAACCAATATTGTAGATGTTGTAGTTTCAAGATTACGTAGCAAAATTGATAAAGATTATGACAAGAAACTGCTCCATACAGTCAGAGGTGTGGGATATGTACTTAAAGCGAATTAAAAATAGTTTTAAAAAAATACATTTTCGTTTGGCAGTAATTTTTTCTCTAATATTTATTTTATCTTCAGGAATATTATTTGCTTTTTCATTCCTGTTTCTTTATAACTCTATGAATAATTCTGAAGAAGATGAAACAAAAAGAAGACTGCTTAATTATTGGGCATTATTCCAATCAAATGGAATAGATATGGTTATAAGGGAAATTGACAAAGAATCATTTCTTTATAGCGACCAACCATTTTTTGCACGAATAGCAAACAAAGAAAACATAACTCTTTTTCTACGCTACCCTGATGCATGGTCTGAATACTTACTTGAAGAACTGGAGGAAATCCAGGTTAAAGATTTAGAGAATACTATAGTTATAAAATCTGGAAACTCTGAAAATGAACTTAAAGCTTATACAGTACACTTATCAGAAGATTATTATCTCCAGATTGGTATAAGTACTGCTCGAAGTACTCATCTATTACTACTTTACAAACGAAATTTTGTTTTTCTACTTTTGGGGCTTCTAATACTTGGGTTTGGAGCCGGAGCATTCTTTTCCGGTCGTTTTCTTTCACCAGTGCGAAGCTTAAATTCTACTCTCAAAGACATTATTGCTACAGGGGATTTCTCAAAAAGAATTACAGAAAGAGGTGTAGATGATGACCTGGAAGAGATTTCTATACTTTTTAACCAAATGCTTAAAAGAACCGAAACACTTATTTTTCAAATGAAGAACAACCTTGATATAGTTGCCCACGATCTACGAACACCAATAACTATTTTCAGGGGCTATGCAGAACAGGCAATTAGGGACCCGGGAAATTTTCAGGCAACAGGAGAAGCTCTTTCCGCTTCTCTGGAACAATCTGAAAAAATAATATCTATGTTAAATATAATTATGGATATATCAGAGGCGGAGTCTGGAACATTAAAACTAAAAAAAGAAAATCTTGATCTTGAGCAATTAGTTAAATCCTTAGTAGAGATGTATACGTTTATAGGAGAAGAGAGAAGAATAACTATTAATCTGAATTCTGTTAAGTGTAGAATAAACGCTGATCCGGTTAGAATAAGACAGGCCATTGGTAATATCCTGGATAATGCAGTAAAATACTCTCCCAATAATAGTATAATAAATATTGATTTAAAAATTATTGACCAGCAAATAATTCTTATAATTCAAGATAAAGGATTCGGAATATCAAAAGAAGATATACCTTTTATCTGGGACAGACTGTACAGAAGTCCTGGTGTTACTAATATTTCCGGATCGGGATTAGGGTTAAGCCTGGTTAAAGCCATCGTAACTGCTCATAAAGGATCTGTAAATGTGGAATCCACTCCAGGGACAGGGTCTGTTTTTACTATTCGTTTTCAGGAAAAAAATTAATTCAGACTCATGATAATGGAATATGAAAGATAAAGCCTAGCCCCTTCCCTTCATTTTTTATTTCATAATCACCATTTATCTGTTTTGTTAATGCACTTACCAATTCAAAACCAAGGGTATCTGTTTTGTTTAAATTATGTAACTCAGAAAATCCTGATCCATTATCCTCAATCTT
>JAOZPU010000077.1:2331-5296 GCA_029932585.1 Spirochaetia bacterium
ATATCCGGAGGGCTATTGATAATTGATTGTAAAAGTAAATTATTTGATTTTATTTTTGCATCACTATACTCAAGGGCTTTCCGTGCTTTTTTTCTCTGAATAATATTATAAATAAGAAATAGTATTGTCAGACTTTGGAAAATAAAAAAAATGCTTTTTGTAATAGTAACCATACTTTGAGTCTATGATTATATTTCTATTTGTCAAGATTTTTTTTAATTATCAATTTTGCCCTGTTAATTACAAATCTGTAATGCTTCTGAAAGGTTAATGTAATTCCCCCGTACTAATATTTAAATAATCAATATTTGGAGGGAAATCCATGAATAAAAGAAAAGTATTAAGTCTATTGTTAATTCTGATAATAGGAATTACAGGTATAATCTCTGCAGAAAGCAACTATTATACATATAACCGATCAGAAAATATAAATCATCTTGAAGCAATTCAAAATGCAAACAGAGAAATTGCAAAAGAGGTTCTTCCTGCAATTGTATCAATTGATGTTGTAAACATTATTGAAAGACAGAGTAATAGAGGAATGTTTTCATCTCCTTTTGATCTCTTTTTTGGGAGACCTGCACCAAATAAAGAATCTGAAAAGGAATCGGAAACACAGGAGTTCAGAAGTGCTGCTATGGGATCAGGTGTGATTGTCAGAAAAGATAATAAAAATATATATGTCCTTACCAATAATCATGTAGTAGGCGAAGCAGATGAAATAACAATACATTTGGATGATGGAAGAACATTTGAAGCTGAAATAGTTGGGACTGATCCGAGAAGAGATATTGCCCTTGTTAAATTTGAAACAAAAGAAGATATTCCTGTAGCAAAGCTTGGAAATTCTGACGATGTACAGGTTGGAGATATATCATTTGCAATTGGGAACCCTCTTGGATTCAGCTCAACCTTTACTTCCGGAGTTATAAGTGCAGTAGGAAGAAATGCTGATGAAAGATTAGGAACAAGCTTTACAGATTTTATTCAAACTGATGCTGCAATAAACCCGGGAAATTCAGGTGGGGCTCTTGTAAATATTTATGGAGAAGTAATTGGTATAAATACATGGATTGCAAGCCAAACAGGTGGTAATATTGGTCTTGGATTTTCCATCCCTATTAATAGAGCCAAGGAAATTATAGATGATCTTATTCAATCAGGAAAAGTGGAATATGGGTGGTTAGGAATATCTATGGGTGATCCTTCAGAAAACCTGGAAAAAAGTATGAAGCTGGTTAATAGATCCGGAGCTTTTGTATTTAATGTTTATAAAGATTCACCAGCATGGAATGGTGGAATAAAACCAGGAGATTTTATTACTTCTATTGATAATAAAAAAATAGAAGATGGGAATGATCTCCTTAAAGTAGTAGGGAATTTGGAACCTGGCAAACAGTATATTTTTAAAATAGTAAGAAAATCAAAACCTGTAAATGCTTATGTTGATATTACAGCAAGAGATGAGGAAGCTGCAATAAGATCAAATTCAAATAATCTTTGGCCTGGTCTCACTGTAGTTGAAATTACTGATGAAATTCAGGAGCGTTTAAATCTACCTAAAAATATTGGGAAAGTAATGATTGGATCTGTAATAGAAGGTTCTCCTGCATTTACTGCAGGTATGAGAAATGGCGATATTATTAAGGAAATTAATAAGAAAAGAATAAACAATCTTATGGATTTTTATGAAGCATTAAATCGTAGTACAGATGAGCTAATCTTTAAAGTAAATAAGCATGGAACGGATATAATTATTGGAATTGTTAAATAGTGCTATTCTTTTAAATGGTATTAAGGCTTTAAAGCAAAGTCCATGTTACTATTTGAACTTATTTCTGTTTTTTTGTTTTCATTCTAACAAAACCCACCTTATAAGGTGGGTTTTGTTATTTTTATTGACCAGTTGTACAAAACATACTATTATATTACACATATTTATACATAAGAACTAATTATAAGGGGTAACAGATGAAAAAATACGCAGTAATAAGTATTTTAATTATTGGCCTTGCGCTGATGTTTGCAGGATGTGGACAATCAGAACAGGCAGAACAAGTAAATGTAAGGATGGAACTTACAAAACAATCTACACTGGATAAAATTATAGCTTCCGGTGAACTAAGACATGGTTTTGAAGCTGGATATATGCCTTTTGAAATGACTGACAAAAATGGTGATTTTATTGGCTTTGATATTGATATGGGTAAAAAGATGGCTGAAGCTATGGGTGTAAAATGGGTTCCTGTTAACACAGCATGGGACGGAATAATTCCATCACTAATGACAGATAAATTTGATATTATTATGAGTGGAATGACAGTAACTCAGGAAAGAAACCTCAAGATCAGTTTTGCTGATCCTTATATTGTAATTGGCCAGGCAATAATTGTTAACAGTGCTCTTAAAGGAACTATAAACAGCTATAAAGATCTTAATGATCCAAAATACACAGTTATTTCAAAACTTGGAACAACAGGAGAACAGGCTGTTAAGGGTATGATTCCAAAAGCTACATACAAAGCATTTGAAACAGAATCTGAAGGTGCAATGGAAGTACTTAATGGAAATGCAGATGCATTTGTTTATGACTTACCTTTTGCTGAATTGTTTATGACTCAAAGAGGTGGAAGTGGTTCTATTTTTATTCTTAACAAACCTTTTACTTACGAACCTCTTGCATGGGCAATTAATAAGGGAGATCCAGATTTACTCAATTGGTTAAACAACTTTATGAAACAGATCAAAAATGATGGTACATATGATGCGATTTATGATAAATGGATCAAAAACGACGCTTGGCTAAAAGAAGTAGAATAAATTAATTCGACTGCCTGCACTAAACTGCAGGCAGTTTTACTATAAATATAAGAAGATAAATAATGATCCAAAAATTAAAATCCGTTATAAAAGAAAAACATCATCTCTCGTGGTATATAGGAATTGTTGGTTTTCTTGTTGTAAT
>JAOZPU010000077.1:5396-8410 GCA_029932585.1 Spirochaetia bacterium
ATGATGACATTTGAGTTCTTTTTAATACTTGCTGTTCTATATCTGGTATTAACATTTCCACTCTCAATGTTTGTAAAATATCTTGAACAAAAGGCTAAGGTAAAATGATAAAAGTAGAACATTTATATAAAACTTTTCATACACCTCATGATGTACATGCATTGGTTGATGTTTCTGCAGAGGTAAAAGAGGGAGAAGTTGTAGTAGTAATTGGACCTTCAGGTTCCGGTAAAAGTACATTTCTAAGATCTCTCAATTGTCTTGAGGAAGTAGATTCCGGACATATTGTTATTGATGGAATTGAAGTTAGACATAAAAAAACAAATATTAATAAAATAAGAGAAGAAGTTGGAATGGTATTTCAATCTTTTAATCTTTATCCACATAAAACAGTTCTGCAAAATGTAACAATAGCTCAGGAAAAGGTTAGAAAAAGGTCAAAAAAGGAAGCAGAAAAAATTGCCCGGGAACTTCTGGAGAAAGTAGGTATTTCAGATAAAGCAAATGCTTATCCTGAGAATCTTTCCGGAGGACAGATGCAGAGGGTTGCTATTGCAAGATCTTTGGCCATGAATCCAAAGGTAATGCTTTTTGATGAACCAACTTCTGCACTTGATCCTGAAATGATTGGTGAAGTTCTTGATGTTATGAAAACTCTTGCAAAAGAGGGAATGACCATGGTAGTGGTAACTCACGAAATGGGCTTTGCAAAAGAGGTTGCAGATAGAGTAATTTTTATGGATTTTGGTAAAATTGTTGAGGTAGGAACACCTGAACACTTTTTTTCAAACCCAACTCATGATCGAACAAAGCTATTTTTAGGTCAAATACTGTAAAGCCCACAAATTGTAGAAACGTAGCAATGCTAGATAACATTGTTACGTCTCTACAGTGATTTTACCGGAATCTTAATTGTAAACGTAGTTTCTTTTTTTAATTCTGATTCAACAGTAATTTTCCAACCATGAGATTTTATAACAGCTGCTACGTTTGCAAGTCCCAAACCAAAACCTTCATCGTTTCTTCCTTTGGTTCCCCTGTAAAAGGGTTCAAAAATATTAGGTAGATCTTCTTTAGAAATACCTTTACTCTGATTAATTATTTTTAATATAGAATCATTACCTTCTGTATAAACAATAAATGATATAGTTGATTGGGGATAGGAATATCTATATGCATTGTGCATTAGATTTTCCATACTTCTAATTACAAGCTCACGATCCATATCTACAAATATATTTTCACTTAATTCTATTTTGGAAAAATATTCAAACTTATAGATACCTGCCTCTATGGCAAAAGAATTGGACAGTTCACTAATAAAGGATTTAAAACCAACAGGTTTCAAACTGGTTTTCCAGTCACCGTTTTCAAGTTTAACAAAATTTATAAGATGGGAAATTCTTTCTTTCAGAACAATTGATTTATCTTTTATTATAAGCATATACTTGTTTAGTGTTTCTTTATCCTCTGCATACCCTTCAAGAACGGCATCAGCATAACCACTAATAGAGGTTAGTGGTGTTTTAAGATCATGAGAGACGCCCATGAAAAATCTTGCTCGCCTGTCATATTCATCCTTCACCTTAAGACGCATAATATTAAATGAACGGGAAAGGGAAGCAATAGAATCATTACCTTTATCTTGTAATTCAAAATCAAAATCACCCTCGGCAACTTTCCGGGTTGCTTCCTCAATTTTCTGTAAAGAACTGTTAATAGATCTTATAATAATAAGTGATAAAATTGTAACCACAGAAAATAAAATCAGGGGGAAAATAAATGGGAATGGACTATTTCTAAAGATAGAATATTTATCAGCCAGAGGTCGATTTATAACCAAAACTGTAGAAGAACCATCTGTAAATGAAACAGTTAAAACTTCAAGAGTAATTTTGGGTTTTTTAGAATTTTCATTCTCTTCAATTAGTTCAGAAATTATTATCTGACCATTATTTTCTTCTGAATTAAGTATTCGGGCATTCATATCAGCCGGTAAGGTATTTATATATTTGATAAACTCATCTTCTTCAACTTCTGTACTTATATATTCGTATAAATGGTAGTATTGCTTAAACTGATTATGAATATTATTCATATTGTCAATACCACCAAAGGAAAGATAAACTATTAGCATTATTAATATATTGGGAATAAAAAAACTCCCAATAATTAATAAGAAAAAACGAACTTTAAGATTCATCTTTTATTTTCCCTTCATCGAAGATATAACCTCTCCCATGGATTGTTAATATATATTCAGGATTGGAAGGATCATTTTCAAGCTTCCTCCTTATCCGTTGAATATAAACAGCTACTGTGGAAATATCTCCAAACTCCTGACCCCAGACAGCCTGATAGATATCATCCGGAGAAAAAGGGATCCCCGAATTCTGTACAAGGAACCGAAGAACTTCAAATTCTTTTGTAGATAAAATAATTCTTTCACCATTTTTTTCAAGATGATAACCTTCCGGAGATAGAGAAAAAGATCCAAAAAAAATATTTTTACTAAAAGGTTTATCCATATCAGATCTAACCCTTCGTAAAACGGCCCTTATCCGTGCGACAAGAACCTTTGGAGCAAAGGGTTTGTTTACAAACTCATCTGCGCCCAAACCCAAACCAAGGACTATGTCTTCATCCCCCTCTCTGGCGGATAAAATAATTACAGGTAGATCTGACTTTTGACGCAACTTCTGAAGAAATTCAAATCCATCCATTCCAGGAAGATTTATATCAAGAGTAATAAGATCGTATCCATTCTTAGATAGGAAATCAAAACCAGATTCTGCACTTACAGCAATATCTGAGTCTATACCATCTTTAGAGAGGTAGAGCTGAACAAGTTCCCCCAGTTCAAGCTCATCCTCTATTATTAAAACCTTTGCGTTCATATTAGAAGCTTGTTCCTCCTATGGAAACTCCAAGACTGACAGCAGCTGTGCTGCCTGCTATTGAATATTCTTCTCCAGCATCTCCAAACATTCTGGAAGCACTCAAAGATATATCAA
>JAOZPU010000077.1:8510-10148 GCA_029932585.1 Spirochaetia bacterium
TACTGATAATAGGCTCCAATAGATAACTCACTATTTCCAACAACAAATTCTGCCATTGGAGCAACTGAAACATCTGCAAAACTTGTAACGTCTGCAGGAACTACAGTGTACAAGTAATAATTATTTAAAAGTGTTGGGTAATTTATTTTTATAGCTATAGGGCCATCTAATTCTGCATCAGGAGCTTCCGGGTCTATTCTACTTAAAGAAAGAAGATCTGCAGGGCTAAAAAAACGTCCAACACCCCAGTTAACTGTCTGTTTACCGGCTCTGAAAAAAACATTATTATCCCAGTTAAAATCTGCGAACAGTTCAGTTATAGTTACAATATCTTCAAACTTTCTAACTACATCAGAATTATTATTTCCAAAGGTATAAAAAGGAGATGTTATAACAGCCTTTGCAAACACTCTTGAGTCCTCATCCGGTCTGGCATCTAAATATAATGTAGCGCCTAAATCCAGAGACAAACTCTCTGTAAGATCACTGGCGGAAAGATCTTCCGGATCTATACCTCCCATTCCGGCTGTTACATTAAAAAAGAAATCCCCTCCAATTTCCACCCCGGAGTCTGAGGTTAGAAGAAGCGTACTTAGATCTTCCATTTGATCATCTGTAACCTCTTCTATTAAATCAGAACTATCAGAAAACATATCATCTTCAGAACCAAAAAGGTTCTCCTCATCCAGGATATTTTCGATTGATTCATCAGAACCAAAAAGAGATTTTTCATCTGCATTTATCAAAGCAGGATCCTCTGAACCAAAAAGGTCCTCATCCGGAGATGCTATTCCCTGGGAGAATACAGACCCAGTCAAAAGAAGAAACAGGCCTAAGACAATAATTATTAATTTTTCATTTTTCATTTTTCATTATCTCCTAACGGTTAACTCTCTCAACATATGCCTTTGTAAAAATTGAGTCAGGCAGGTTCTTTGTTGAAATATCTGTCAAAGTTATTTGAGTTTTCTTTCCTTCTATAAGCTCATCATTAAATATCATTTTTGTAGCTAAAAACTTATCTGCGATCTTTGCATAAGAGGGAAAAAGAGAAGTTCGCATAAGCCGACCGGTAGCACTGTAGTCCTCAGACTTTAGAACCAATGAATTTTTCTTAGTAATCCAAATTTTAACTGAAGGATATGTAACTTCAGAATTTGCTCCTTCCAGATCCATAATATAAACTTCGTACCGACCCAGTTTACCCTCTTCCACTTTTGTAACAGTGTAATCATCGCCCATGGAAGATGCACCAAAATCTGAATTTTTTGCATCTGTTCCACCAAAACTTTCCTTCATGGAAGTATGATTAAATTTCCTGCTCTGAGGGTCATAGAACCATAGATTTTCACCAATATTAAGATAACCCTGCCCCTTCTCAGAAACAGGCTCAATAAATAGCATTAAAAACATTTCCGAATCATCTCTCCTGAACTGCTGAACTTTTTTCTTTTCAACCCCTGTATCAGGGTCCTCGGAAATCATTGTCATGACTGCCGTGAAATCTACTCCTGAAAAATTCCGGGAGGTGTCGACATTTCCCAAAATAGCATTTGCGTCATTTGTGCTTATGGCACTGACTGAGGATAGGCCGACAAGTAATAATACCATCATAATTGTAATATTTTTTTTCATTTT
>JAOZPU010000077.1:10248-11589 GCA_029932585.1 Spirochaetia bacterium
CCTTTAATATTGCGCCCGAAGGGCATCTACTACTTTCAATTTGGCTGCTTTTTTTGCTGGCAGATATACTGCTAACAATGTCATTACACTTAGCATTATAACAACCTGAATTACACTTCCCGGAGATGTTATGAACTGCAAGCGTCCGTTATGTAAAAAGAAACCCAATGGCGAATCGGATGTAAATCTTATTAGTCCTGTTATTATTGTTGTTGTAAAAGAAAGAATAATTCCGGCAACTGCACCAAATAATGATAAATAGAGAGCTTCGAGTAAAAATATGCTTCGAACACTTCCTCTGTGCATACCGATAGCTCTCATAGTACCAATCTCTTTTGTACGTTCTATAAGAACCATTCTAAAGGTATTTATTAGACCAACCATTGTAATAAGCATTAAAATAATAAACAAAACAAGAGAGACAATATTTAAAATATTTACAAGCTGCAGCACAGGTTCCATAATATCATTTAGAGTTGTTATATTAAATTTTGTCCCTTCCCATGGTTCATCAGCAGAAATACCGGACATCCCTCCTCCAAACATTCTACCATGCTGTCTGTCTTCACCTTCTCCTTCCTCTTCCTCATCAGTATCGACTAATGAAGTTTTCTCAAGTTCAGTGGTAAGACGTCCTGCAACAACATCCATATTTTCGATATCTTTAAGATGCAGGTTTAAATACTGGTACTCATTTGGCCCAAGGCCGATAAGGTCGTTTAGGTATCCCATACCTGTATATGCTGCACTAATAAAGGAGAAACTATCCTGTTCCTGTATAATTGCAGCAACAGTAAATTCCCCTACATTTTTTTGCCCAGTAACCGTATCCATACGAATAAGAACAGATTCTCCTGGTTGAACTCCAAGTTTTTCAGCTACATTTTCAGGAATTATAAGATTCCCGGCTGTTTCAATATTTTCCAGAGTACCATCTGAAATTGAAAGAGTCTCTGTTAAAAGCTGTTCCTTATTCCAGTCAACTCCGGAGACCTGTAGTGTTGTACTTTTTGATCCAAAAATAATCTCTCCCATTCGAACCTGAGAACGAACATGATATTCTTCTACCATGTCATCCACAGTAGCTATAGCTTTTTCCAGATCTTCAGTATCACCAATGACCTGAACTATTCTGCCACTGTCCAGGGTTTCTGTACCCAGGATGTAAATATGTCCACCCATAATAGAAGTAAAGTTTTCTTTTAGAGTTTCTGTCATACCCACAGTAAAACTACCTATTGTAATTATTATAAAAATTCCAAATGCAATTGCTCCACCCAGAAGAAAACTTCTTTTTTTCTGCCGTGTTATATTTCTCATTGATATTTTTGATATATTCAT
>JAOZPU010000077.1:11689-13865 GCA_029932585.1 Spirochaetia bacterium
GCAATGGAAACTGGATAAAGACTGGCAGCAATACCAACCAATGCAACAGTAACAAGGGATATAACAACAGCCCGTACAGAAATTACAGGATATAAAACTGGTCCACCCAGAATAACCTGAAAAAATGTATTTGGTGCTTCATACCCAATGGCCCCTATAAGTCTTGTAATTATCATCCCAACAGCTGCTCCAATAATTCCGAATATTACAGATATCATCAGGGTCTCAAGAGTTATCATACTTCGTACAAATCTTTTTTCAGCCCCTATTGCTCTCATTGTCCCTATCTCTCCTATACGTTCATTAACTGAAATTACAAGAGTATTCATAATAATTATTACAGCTACTACAGCCACAATTAAAACAAGAAAATTAAAAACAATAGCAAGTGTATTGGACATCTTTGCAATGACCCCTGCTCCTGCAAGCCATCCGGAAGCCTTTGCGTCAATACCATTCTCAGTAAACCAGTTATTTAAATTTTTAATAAACCGTTTTTCATTAACACTGTCATCCAGTTTAACAACCATGTAGTGCCATGCATTTGGATCAGTCTGACTATACTTTTCTCTGCCTGAGGTATCCCCAAGAATATCCATATAATCAAGTTCACTTTCTGTGCCACTTGTTTCACTAATCAGGAAGCCTTCATCTGAAAAAAGATCATCTCCAAATAGTCCGCCATCATCAGATCCAAAAAGAGAGTCTTCATCAAGTTCACCTAATAACGCTTGTTCAGTGTCACTCAAATTTGCTGCAACTTCAGTGTAAGAAAGCATGCCGTTTAAAATTCTAATATTATTGAGATCGATAAAAGAGATCATCTCCAGCTGAGGAGATTCATTTACGAATTCAAATGTACCTCGAACAGTTACTTCTCTAATTTTTGTTCCTGTTACACTATTTATACCTGTTAATAAAACAGAATCACCCGGTTTAACCAATTCTCCACTAGTTTCTTTTATCATTCTTACAGCAGCTTCGGATAAAACAATACCTTCTTCTCCAGGTTTTAAAAAATTACCGTAAGTAATTTTTATATTATCCTGAAAAGTTTTTTCATACATTTCGGGATCAACTCCAAAAAGCATTGCAAATCCAGTTCCATCTTCACCATGTTTTAATTGAGCAGCGCCGCCAATTTGAGGATTTATTGCCTTAACACTATTTAGAGAATTAAGGTAATCCTGAATTTCTACTGACGAGGGAATAACAGGTGTCAATTCCTCTCTGTTTGTCATTGAACCATCCATAAACAAAGAAGCGCTTTCCATATCCCTGGAAGTAATTACAACATCCCCTGTAAAATTTTGGATGTAGGTTTTTTCTATACCCCTTGCAGCGGTTTCCATAAAGGAATTTCCAACAACAAGAATCATTATTGCCAATGCCATTAGAGTACCAATTATAAGAGTTTTAGTTTTATGCTCTTTAAGGTTTCTGTAGGCAATTTTAAAAATCAGTCCATTCATGCCTACCTCCGTCTGTTCTCTATAATTTTTCCATCTTTAAGCTGAATTACATGATCTGCAATATCCACAATAGTCTGATCATGGGTAGAGAAAATAAATGTTGTTCCATATTCCTTATTCATCTTTTTCATCAACTCAATAATACTTTCTCCTGTTTCTGAATCTAAATTTGCTGTAGGTTCATCTGCAAGGACAATCTGTGGCTTTGTAACAAGAGCTCTTGCAATTGCAACTCTTTGCCTTTGTCCACCGGAAAGTTCATTTGGTTTATGCGTCTTCCAATCACCAAGACCAACCTCTTCCATTAACTGGGAGATCCACTCTTCCCTCTCTGCTTTAGGGGCAGGATTTTTACCAAGAAGCATTGGAAACTCAATATTTTCAAATACATTTAAAACCGGTATAAGGTTGAAATTTTGAAAAATAAATCCAAGAACATCATGGCGAAGATTTGTAATCTCTTTATCCTTTAGATCACTTGTATTTGTATCATTGATAGTTACAATCCCTTCTGTTGGTGTATCTATACATCCAATCATATTAAGAATAGTTGATTTCCCGGACCCTGAAGGACCGGCTATTGAAATGAAGTCCCCGGATTCAATATCAAAGGATACACCCTTTACTGCATGAACCTCTGTTTTTCCCAGGGGATACTTTTTATGTACATCTTTTAATGAAATTACTGTCATGTAATTACTCCT
>JAOZPU010000238.1 GCA_029932585.1 Spirochaetia bacterium
AAACAACAGATCCAAATATGTAGGTATAGGCCACAATTCACATGGAATAAGTGTTTCCAGTGTATCCGATGCAGCCCTCACATTTGCCATTTGCGTAAATACAGTTTTTCTGTAAGCTACTGCCTGATCCAAAGCTCCTGTATCAATTGCCAGGGCTTCTGACAGAATAGTTTCCAGATTTAAAATATGTTCGTAAAGAAGATTTGCATTTTCGGATACTGTCTTTAGCATCTTATTGTAAGCAGGACTGTTGTTTATTCCGGAATTTTTCAGACCCGAAATAGTATTACTTAACTGAGTTATATATTTACCTGCTGCAGGAAAAACCTGTTTTTTTGTAAGTTCAATCATAATAGACGCTTCAATATTTATCTGCTTGCTGTAGGCTCCAAGATCAATTTCACATCGGGATTCAAGCTCATTTTTTGAAAGAACGTTATGTCTTTCAAAAAGTTTTACAGAATAGTCTTTTGCTATCTCGTTTATGGCCTCTACTGTGTTTGTTATATTTGTAAGGCCTCTGTCGGCTGCTTCTTTTACCCATTCTTCTGAATAATTATTGCCATTAAATACAACTCTTTTATGTTTAGTGTAGGTATCTGCTACAATCTCTTTCAACTTTTCTCTAGGATTTTCGGCTGTTTCCAGTTTATCAGCAAATTCAGCAAGGACATCTGCAACTGCAGTATTTAATATTGTATTTGCATTGGCAATGCTTATAGATGAAGGGACCATTCTAAACTCAAATTTATTTCCAGTAAAAGCAAATGGTGAAGTTCTGTTTCTGTCGGTCATATCTTTCGGTAGTTTCGGCAGTGTTGAAACCCCAAGTTCTATTGTTTCAACATCTCCATTTTTATATTTTTTACCACCGGACAGGCTTTCAAGTATCTGGGTAAGCTGATCTCCAAGGAATATTGAGATTATTGCCGGAGGAGCTTCATTTGCCCCCAGCCTGTGATCGTTGCCTGCATTAGCTGCTGACATTCGTAGAAGAGGTGCAAACTTATCAACAGCTTTTATTATTGCTACCAGAAATAAGATAAAATATGCATTTTTCATTGGATTGTCACCGGGCTCAAGAAGGTTTATCCCTGTATCTGTGCTTATAGACCAGTTATTATGTTTTCCTGATCCGTTTACTCCTGCAAAGGGTTTTTCGTGGAGTAAAGCCACCAGATCATGTCTTGCGGCAATTTTTTTCAATGTTTCCATAAGGAGCTGGTTTCTATCTGTAGCTACATTACATGTATCAAAAATTGGAGCTATTTCAAACTGATTTGGTGCAACTTCATTGTGCTGTGTTTTTGAAGCAATACCTAATTTCCAGAGTTCAAGGTTTAGTTCACTCATGAATGCAGAAGCTCTTGCTTTTATGGCTCCAAAATAATGATCATCCATTTCCTGACCTTTAGAGGGTTTTGAGCCAATAACGGTTCTTCCTGTCAGCATAAGATCCGGTCGTTTATCGTAGAACTTTTTATCTACAAGAAAGTATTCCTGTTCAGGCCCTACGGAAGTTGTTACCTTTTTTACGTCCATTCCAAGAACTTTTAATACACGAAGAGCCTGTTTATTAATTGCTTCCATAGAGCGAAGGAGTGGTACCTTTAAATCCAGAGCCTCTCCTGTATAAGAGATAAAAGCTGTAGGTATGCAAAGAGTTACTCCGCCTGAATTATCCTCTTTTAAGAAGGCAGGTGAAGCTGTATCCCATGCTGTGTACCCTCTGGCTTCAAAGGTTGCTCTAAGGCCTCCACTGGGAAAAGATGAAGCATCAGGTTCGCCCTGTATAAGCTCTTTCCCTGAGAATTCCATTATTACCCTGCCATCTTCTGTGGGAGATATAAAGGAGTCGTGTTTTTCTGCTGTCAGTCCTGTAAGGGGCTGAAACCAGTGGGTGTAGTGGGTTGCACCTTTTTCCAGGGCCCAGTCTTTCATAGCATTGGCAACAACTTCTGCAACTTCAGAAGATAATCTTTTATTACCGTCCTGAACTGATTTTAGTTCCTTATATATTGATTTTGGAAGCCTTTCTCTCATAACGGCATCCCCGAATGAGTTAATTCCATAAATTTCATTTACTGGTGTTTTTATAAAATCTGTATTGTTCATTTTTTTGTGCTCCTTATATTATGTATAGCAAGAAGTGTGCCATGTAGGGACAAGTCGCGACTTGTCCCTACATGGCATGTTTTATCAATAAACATACATAAATGTATGAAATATGCAATATACCTACATTTATGTAGTAAAAAGTTCTGTGTCTATTTTGTATTTATCCACCCTAAGCCCCATTTTTCTTTCTGTCAGTCCTAATTGCCTTGCTGCTTTTGCCTTATTCCCTTTGGATGATTTAAGAGAATCGAGTATAAGCTCTCTTTCAAGCTTTTCAATGGCAGTTTTTAAAGTTTCATGAAGCTGGGTATCGGTGGATTCTGCACTCTGCAGACTTGGGGGAAGGTGATGCCCATGAATAACACCATCTGTACTTAGAAGTACTGCTCTTTCTATACAGTTTTCAAGTTCCCTTATATTTCCAGGCCAGTGGTAACTCATAAAAAGCTCGATTGCAGGGGTTGATATACGGCGTATTGGTTTTCCTGATATTTTTCCATATTTTTCTGTAAAATGATCCGCAAGGAGCATTATATCACTTCGTCTATCCTTTAGAAGCGGGAGATGTATTGGAAATACATTTAATCGGTAATAGAGATCTTCTCTAAAAAGATTTTTTTCCATAAGTTTTTCGAGAGGTCTGTTTGTTGCAGCTATAATTCTTACATTAATCTGGATACTTTCCGATCCTCCAACTCTTTCAAATTCCTTTTCCTGTAATACTCTAAGCAGTTTAACCTGTGTTGCTGGAGACAGATCTCCTATTTCATCCAGAAAAATTGTTCCATTATGGGCCATCTCGAATCTACCAATTCTTTTTGCTACAGCACTGGTAAATGCACCTTTTTCATGGCCAAAAAGTTCACTTTCTATTATTGATTCCGGAAGGGCTGCACAATTTACCTTAATAAAGGGTTTGTTTGTGCGAAGGCTGTTTCTGTGTATTGCCTGAGCCACCAGTTCTTTCCCTGTACCGCTTTCTCCTCTAATAAGAACAGTTGCATCACTGGAAGCTACCTGTTTTATAAGGTTGTAAACTTCGATCATAGTGTCTGAATTGCCTATAATATGTGCAGGTTTAAAATCTTGAGTCAGCAGGGTTTGTTTTTCCTGTTCTTCCTGAACTTTTCGTCTGATTTTTACTGCTCCGGCTATCATGGAGCCTATTATAGTCAGTAGTTTTAGATCCTCATCCAGCTCTTTAGGGTCCGAGGATTGTCTGTCTCCGCTAAGTGCCCCTATTGTCAGATTTTCAATTTTAATTGGTACACAGATAAAAGCCAGTTTCCCCCGGGTATGTTTTTGTTTTGTTCTGGTTCTATCGAGAAAATCGGGACTGTCGGTAATGTTTGGAACCAGTACAGCTTCTCCTGTTTCAATTACTTTACCTATTATTCCCTCTCCAAGCTGATATTTACCTCTCTCTTTTTCGATAGTTGTCAATCCGTGGGCTGCTTCAATTTGAATTTTTTCTGACTGACGGTTAAAAAGTGTTACAGTACTTCTAAGGAGACCAATTTTTTCAGAGAGAGCTTCCAATACAGGTTG
>JAOZPU010000078.1:0-1314 GCA_029932585.1 Spirochaetia bacterium
CTGGGTAAAGCAAGAGCAATATGGTACCCATTATTCATAAGATATATTATTTCTCCCTCAGAAGGGATCTTTCGTCCCGAATTAACAGGAACAAGACCACCCAGCAAGGTCATCAAACTATAGATAAAAATAAAAACAGTAATTATCAGAAGAACTAAAATAATTACACGAAAAAATAAGCTTCTGTTTTTTATATTAATTTTTTTCACCATTATACAAATATACCATATTTTTTAGGATATTTATTTTTGCATTTAAAATATTTATGATATTCTTCCTACATTACTTGACAGTCAGTTTAAGGATGCTTAAAGTTGACTATATTGATAAGCTTTTTTGCATGGAGACCTATAATGAATATAGTAGAAAATATAACAGATCTAATAGGGAACACGCCCCTCATTAAAATTAAAACTCTGTCAAAATCTACAGGAGCAGAAATTATTGGGAAATTGGAATCCTTTAATCCATTATCCAGTGTAAAAGATCGAATAGCTATGGCAATGATTAAAGATGCTGAAAAAAAAGGAAACCTCAAAAGTGGAGGGTTAATAGTAGAAGCAACCAGTGGAAATACAGGTGTTGGTCTGGCTTATATTGCCGCCAGCAGAGGTTACAGATGTATTTTGACAATGCCGGACTCTATGAGCATCGAAAGAAGAAAAATATTAACAACCCTTGGAGCAAAACTGGTTTTAACACCCGCAGATAAAGGAATGAAGGGATCCATGGATAAAGCTGAGGAAATTGTAAAGGAAAACCCTGGAAGCTTTTATACCAGACAGTTTTCAAACCCTGCAAATCCGGAAATTCACCGTCAAACTACAGCAAAAGAAATTATCAGGGACACGGATGGACAATTAGATATATTTATTGCAGGAGTAGGAACAGGAGGAACCATTACCGGTTGCGGAGAGACACTAAAAGCATATAACAACAATATTAAGATTATTGCTGTAGAGCCTGCAGGCTCTGCTGTTCTTTCAGGAGATACACCTGGTCCCCACAAAATACAGGGTATTGGAGCAGGTTTTGCACCGGATATATTAAATACTGATATATATGATGAAATTGTAAAAATAAGTTCTGAGGCGGCGGCTGATACAGCCCGAAAAATGGCTAAGGAAAATGGTATTTTTGTGGGAATATCTTCCGGAGCGGCGTTAAAAGCAGCTGAAATTGTGGGTAAACGTCCGGAAAATAAAGGGAAAAGAATTGTTGTTATTCTGCCTGATGCAGGAGAACGATATTTATCAACATGGATATTTGAGTAATAAGGCAGCCCAGGCTGGTCGCAACTTCGTTGCTGCTCGC
>JAOZPU010000078.1:1414-5607 GCA_029932585.1 Spirochaetia bacterium
AGGCTGGTCGCAACTTCGTTGCTGCTCGCCTATGCAACCGTAGGAGAAATTAAATGAGTTATAAATTAGATACATTGGCACTTCACGCAGGTGCAGTTATAGATGAAACAGGATCAAGAGCAGTGCCAGTTCACAGAACTACTGCATATATGTTTAAAAATACAGAACATGCTGCCAACCTGTTTGCACTAAAGGAACTGGGGAATATTTACACCAGACTTCAAAATCCAACTCAGGATGTACTGGAACAAAGAGTTGCAGCGTTAGAGGGAGGTGCAGCAGCACTTGCACTTGCATCCGGAACTTCTGCTATATTCTACACTGCTGTTAACATCTGTGGGAACGGAGATGAAATTGTTGCTGCTGTTAATCTCTATGGCGGAACCTTTACAATGTTTAAAAATATACTCCCTGAATTTGGCATCACTGTAAAATTTGTAGATCCACTTAAACCGGAAGATTTTGATAAAGCTATTAGTAATAAAACAAGACTTCTGTACACAGAAGTTATTGGAAACCCTGCATTGGATGTAGCAGATATAAGTGCAATATCCAAAGTTGCAAAAAAACATAACCTGCCTCTGGCAGTCGACTCAACTTTTACTACACCATATCTTATACGACCCATAGAACATGGAGCAGACATTGTTATTCACTCACTATCAAAATGGATGGGTGGCCACGGAACAGGTATTGGTGGAATAGTTGTAGATAGTGGAAAGTTTGACTGGACAGATGAAAAATTTCATCTATACAACGAGCCGGATGGTTCTTACCATGATATTAGATTTGCCAGAGATCTTGGAGATCTAAATCCCCTTGCATTTATCCTAAGAATGAGACTTGTACCTCTACGAAATTTGGGAGCCTGTATAAGCCCGGACAATGCATGGATGTTCCTTCAGGGAATAGAAACTCTTGGAGTAAGAATGGAACGACACTGTTCGAATGCTCAAAAAGTAGCTGAACACCTTGAAAAACATTCTGCAGTCAGCTGGGTACGATATCCTGGTCTTAAAATTGATCCTGGACACGAAGTATCTACCCGACAGTTTGGGAATGGATACGGGGGAATGGTTGTTTTCGGAGTAAAAAATGGATTAAAAGGTGGATCAGAATTTATTAATAAACTTAAACTTGTATCACACCTGGCCAATGTAGGAGATGCAAAAACCCTTGCAATTCATCCAGCAAGTACAACCCACTCTCAGTTGACAGAAAAGGATCAGGCAGCAGGTGGAATTACTCCGGATCTGATTCGACTGTCCGTTGGTATAGAAGATATTGATGATATAATAAGCGATATAGATCAGGCTCTAAAAGGATAAATGAACTTATGGCAATAATTGTACCCGAAAACTATCATGCAAAAAAAGCACTGGAAAACTCCAGAGTTCATTGCATATCGTCTTTTAATGCTCAAAAACAGGACTTCCGTCCCCTTAGAATAGCTATCTTAAACATAATGCCGGAAGCTAATACTTACGAGTACAATATTCTTTTTCCTATTGGTAGGGCAATTATTCAAATTGAACCGGTCTGGATCAGACTAAAAACTCACACCTATAAAAGCACAAGTAAAGAACATCTGGATGAGCTGTACATCTCCTTTGAAGAAGCTGTAAAAGATAGAGGACTTGACGGCTTGATTATTACAGGTGCACCTGTAGAAGAAAAATCCTTTAAGGATGTATGGTTCTGGGAGGAGCTTTCAGAAATACTGGATTATGCAAAGAATAACATAGCTTCCACCCTTGGCATTTGCTGGGGTGGACTTGCTCTTGCTAATTATATTGGAATTGATAAAATTCTTTTCGACAAAAAATTATTTGGAGTATACCCTTTAGATAATATAGACAGGACTAATCGAATTACAGGGGATCTTGATGATATTTTTATGTCTCCCCAGTCCAGGCATGCAGGAATAAGTGATAAAGTGCTGGAGGCAGAAAGAGACAGGGGGAATATAAATCTTCTTGCCCACTCCAGGAAAACTGGATATGTAATATTTGAAACCACAGATAAATCTTTTATAATGCACCTGGGTCATCCCGAATATGAGACTGACAGACTTGTAAATGAATACAAACGGGATTTGGAAAAAGGCCGGTCAGATGTGCCGCTTCCATTAAATTTGGATATTGCTAATCCCAAAAATAACTGGAGAGGACATAGCCTTGAGTTTTTCCAGCAGTGGGTTAAGGATGTTTATATTAGAACACCTTATGAGATATAGTCAGGAATGTTATAAAATTTGACATTATTCCGATATCGGTATAGTGTATTTATAGAGGCAAATTTTATGAATTTCATGAGTGTAAAAGAGGCCAGTTTAAAATGGCATATCAGCGACCGTAGAATACGTATTCTTTGCAGTGAAGAAAGAATTGAAGGCGCAGTCAAAATTGGTCGAAATTGGTCTATCCCTGAAGATACAGTGAAGCCCTCGGATGCAAGAAAAGGCAAGAAGAAAAAATATAGTGGATTAACCTATGATTTTAAAAAAATAGATATTTTAAAAAACAAAATTGACAGTCACAGACCATTATCTAAAAATCTAACTAACTCTCTTCATGAAAAACTAATAGTTGAATGGACTTATAACAGTAATGCCATTGAAGGAAACACACTCACAATATCTGAAACAAAAGTTGTACTTGAAGGCATCACTATAGGTGGTAAGAGTATGGTTGAACATCTGGAAACTATCAATCACAGAGACGCTATATTGTTTATTGAAAATTTGATTACATTGAGAGAGGATTTAAGTGAATGGAATCTCAGAAATATTCATACACTGATTCTGAAAGAGATAGATAAGGACAATGCTGGAAAATACAGAACAGAAAATGTATTAATCAGCGGTGCGAAACATATTCCACCAAAACATTTTGAACTGAATTATTTAATGCAGAAGCTAATTAGGGAATTAAAGAATGATTGGCTTAATTTTCATCCAATTGTGAAAGCAACTCTATTGCATGGCGAATTCGTAAAAATCCATCCATTTAGTGACGGAAACGGCAGAACAGCAAGACTTCTATTAAATTTTGAGCTAATGAAAAATGGTTATACTCCAATTATAATCAAAAATGAGCAGCGTGCAGCCTACTATGATGTACTGGACCTGGCACACACAACGATGAATTATGGCCCGTTTATAAAGCTGGTAGCGGATCTAGTTATAGAGTCAGAAGAACTATGGCTGTCTGTTCTGGAATGAAAAATGTAGTTATTATCGGCGCAGGACCTACTGGACTATTTGCCTCTTCTCTTCTTCTAAATGAAGGTTACTCAGTAGATCTTTATGATCAAAAAAATAAAGCAGGCCGCAAGCTTCTTCTGGCAGGAAAAAGTGGTCTGAATATAACAAATATAAAAGAGATAGAATCTTTTTCTACTGCCTATGGCTCTCATCAGGAGCAATTAAGGCTTTCCCTTTCCAATTTTTCTCCAGAAGATCTACGCCTTTGGCTGAAACAGTTAGGAATCGAAACCTATGTGGGGTCAACTGGCCTCGTTTTTCCTGTTTCATCTGGTGCTGATACATTACTGTCTCTTTGGATGGATTCTCTTGCTTCAAACAAAAATTTTAATTTTTACCCAGATCACCGCCTGGTTAGTATGGAAACAGGAACCCTCTCTTTCAAAAAAGAAAATAAGATTATCAATATAAAAGCCCCTTTGGTAGTGATGGGACTTGGTGGTGCAAGTTACACTTCAACTGGTTCGGATGGGAAATGGCCTAGTTTACTAAACAAAAATGATATTGAAACCATTTCTTTTAAGCCTATGAACTGTGGATTTGAATGCTCCTGGTCTCCGTTTTTCAAGGGAAAAATCAATCATTCAGCTCTTAAAAATATAAAGCTGACTTATAAGAATACTTCAATAAGAGGAGAAGCTGTAATAACTTCCTACGGCATAGAAGGAGGCCCTTTTTACCATTTTAGTCGGGAAATAAGGGACTCCATTGAGCAATATGGAAAAACTACTGTTTTTATGGATCTTGCTCCTGACCTGTCAGACAAGGAAATTCTATTAAAATTAAATCGCAATCAGGGGAAAAATAGTTTATCTAATCATCTCCGAAAACAGGTGAAACTGTCACAGATTAAAATCCATCTCCTTAGGGAATTAACAGAGAAGATCTTTTTTGATGATTTTAATCTCCTGGCACAGGCTATAAAGAA
>JAOZPU010000078.1:5707-7288 GCA_029932585.1 Spirochaetia bacterium
AAATAGGAAAATCCATTAACCATAATGCCGTTAACTAATACAGGTACAATTTCAGAACCGGAAGGTAATGCAAAATCAGAAAAATAGTTCATAGATAAAAAGGAAGCAAAAGTTGCTGTTAAAAAATATATTGTGACAACACCCAGGGGTTCATTTTTTATATTTTTACTAAGTACAGAAAACAGTGCAAAACATGCTGCCCCCAGAACAAGAAATGAAACAAGGCTGGACCAAAATAGAAACTGATGGTTATCCAGGGTTGTTTGTCCCATTTTTGAAACGACTGGTATAAGAGCCCATAAAGCTACACAAATTAGTACATAAACAGTTCCTTTTAGTTTTCCACTCATTCAAATAATTCCTTACTTGTATATATTACTTATTCAGGTTTCTGTTTTTTTGTACGGTGTCCTTCTTTAACTAAAATCTCCAAATAAAAAGATTCTAATTCCAGTTTTTCAGCTTCATCTATATATTTGTTAATTTCTGATATATGAATAACTTTTGCTGTTTGTGCTGTATGACCATATTTACAATCAAAATCCCAATAGTCGACATTTTCTAGTAGTTCTTTTTTTTGTTCTCTTTTTATATATTTTTTAACATCACGTTTAACTGCTTCAAATAATCTGTCCACTTTGATTTTAGAGTGGGTCATAATAAATGTTTTTTTCATATTTATCCTAATTAGTTGGGTTATAATATTGTCCCCAATATTACCTTAATTCATTCTTTGTCACAACTCCTGAAAAACTCCATTCTTATCATAAAATGAAACAAAAATAAATTGATTCAGGAATATTTTGAAGCAGAGAATGCTCCTGCTGTTAAAGGTTTATGACGAATATAGTTCTTCTTCCCATAGGTTATAGCCTGGGCAGGGCAATAGGAAAAACATCTAAGACAGTAAATACAGTCTGTCTTCAACCAGTTCATCTCATTTTTTTCTTTATCAAAACTCCAGCTCTTTTCCGGGCAAATTCTTTCACATAATCTGCATCTTGTACATTTAGCATTATCTACTTTTAATGGAAAATATTTTCTAAACACATTCCAGGTAGAATCTTTTTTACTAAAACTGGCCATCATATCTGAATATAGGGGAATATCTTTCCAAACAGCTTTACCGTCAATAAGATCCTTGGCAAACTGTTCTGCTGTTGCTGCCCCTTTTCCCATTTTTAATTTATCTTTTTCAGGTTGATTCTTCATTTTCATTAGATTATTGGGCATTATAATCTCTTTAGTACCAAGTAGTTGAAAACCTTTTTTCTTAAGTATCTTTTTAACCGGCCCCTTTATCCCCCCGGAATAGAGCATCAATGTATCTACCATAAAAACCTGTGTACCTACTATATCCTGGTCATTTGTAGAAGGAAGACCTTTTATAAAATCCCAGATAAAAGGGTAAGTCCCCTGCTCGGCAACAGGAATTGCAAGACCAATAGTTCTACTCAAATCAACAGTAGCAGGATTGGTATTCTCAATCTGTTTAAGATTAACTTCAAAATTATTATCAGTTAGAAATGCAGCAATTACCTTTGCAATAAAAAGGGTGTTCCCGGAACCGGAAAACCAGTA
>JAOZPU010000078.1:7388-11029 GCA_029932585.1 Spirochaetia bacterium
TAACCAATAACAGCCTTATAATCTGCAAGCAGACTGGCTTCACCTTCAAGAATAAAAGACATATTCATCTTAACCCTTGGCAGCATTTTTTCTATAAAGATTGTTGCTACCTTCAATTTACGTTCTGAATGTGCTGCATCCCGAAGCATTAGATAGGCAATAATTAAATCGGTTGCCATCTCTACAAGACGCCGTGAATGGTAGGTAACAAAATCAGGTCTTTCGATACCTTTAACACCTACAAGAGTTTTTTCAAAGTCATGCCGTGCCTTAAGGAGCTGTTTATGAAGTTCCTCTGCATGAGAAAAATCTTCACTTTCATATTCATCCATTATAGCTATAGCTGTTCCGCTCGTAACTCCACCTATTGCAGCTACCACCTGAAGCTGGGTGGTTCCTTCGTATATATTTGTAATACGTGCATCACGATAATGTCGTTCCACACCAAATTCCTGCATATACCCGGTTCCACCATGAATCTGAATTGCATCATAGGTAACCTTGTTGGCCATTTCTGTGTTAAAGGCTTTAACAAGTGGTGTAAACAGATTTGCAAGTCGGGAATACCGTTTGAGATCTGTTTTAAACTCTGCCTTTCTTTCAGGATATTTTTCAGCCATCTCTTCAAGGCCTTCTTTCATATCTACAAATCTCGCTGTTTCGTAAAGAAGTGTCCGTGCTGCTTCGATAGATATTTTCATCTCTGTCAGCATTTCAAATACAGGAGGGAATTCCCTTACTGGTTTATTGAACTGGATTCTTTCTCCGGCATACTTGTCAGCTTCTCTGTAGGCAGATTCTGCTATTCCCAAAGCCTGTCCGGCTATACCTAGTCGGGCACTGTTCATAAGCCACATTGTATACTTGGAAAGGCCTCTTTTCCGTTCTCCTACAAGGGTTACAGGGGCATTATTAAACTGCAGTTCACATGTTGGAGATCCATGGATACCAAGCTTGTGTTCCAGACGTCGAATTACCATATGTTCATCTCTTTTATAGAGAAAAAATGAAAGTCCCCGAGCACCATTCTGGCCATCTTCGCTTCTTGCCAGGACAAGACCGATCTCTCCATTTCCATTGGTAATAAACCGTTTTACACCATTTAGAAACCACTGACCGCTTGCCGCCTGATGTGCACGCAGATTAACTGCCTGCAAATCTGACCCTGCATCGGGCTCAGTAAGAATCATTGAACATCCTAGCTCCCCGGTAGCAAGTAATGGAAGAACCTCTTCTTTCTGCTTATCAGAGGCAAATTTATTGATTGTTTCTCCAATATCCTGATTAAGGCCAAAATTAAGAAAAGAACCATCAGCTCTTGAGGTAATCTCTGCAGCTATGGATAACATAATAGAGGGAAAGTTCAGACCCTTATATTTTCTGGGATAGGAAAATCCCATTAAATCAGCCTGAGCAAACATATCCAGCATTTTCCGTGTTCCCTTAGCATATTGAACTTCACCATCAACCAGCTTAACACCTTCTTCATCAATCTCTGCTGCAAGGGGTGCAAGATATTCACCACTAAGTTCACCTACAATAGATAGAACTTTTTTATAGGAATCCTTGGCATCTTCTATATCAACTGGTGCGTAGGGGTATTTTTTTGAATCGCTAAAATTATCTTCCTTCTGGGTGATAATTCTGTCAATATCCATATTTTCCAAATGAAAAAGTATATCTTCGTTATCTAATAAAAAATTTTCCATACTACCCCTTTGCCTTGAAAGCTTTGATAAACTTCGGAATAACATCATTAAGATCCCCTACAATACCGTAGTTGGATATCTGAAAAATGGGAGCCTCATGATCTGTATTAATTGCAATTATTCTTGCAGATTCATCCATTCCTGCCCGGTGCTGAATTGAACCGGAAATTCCACAGGCAATGTATAATTTAGGTCTTACAGTAGTACCAGTCTGGCCAACCTGATGTTCCTTGGAAACAAATCCAGCATCTACAGCAGCCCTGGAAGCTCCAACCTCTCCACCAAGGGTATGTGCAAGTTCAAGTATTAAGTCAAAATTTTCTTTTGAACCAACACCTACTCCACCGGCAACAATTACCTGTGCTCCCTTTAAATCAACAAGTTTATCTTCTTTTATCTTCTTAATAACTACAGAAGGAAAATCTGAATCTGCAAGTTCAACATCAAAGGTCGAGATCTTTCCTTTGTACTTAGGATCAGGTGATCCAACTTTCATAACTCCTTCACGAACTGTAGCCATCTGGGGCTTCTTTTCAGGACTTACAATTGTAGCAACAATATTACCACCAAAAGCAGGACGAATCTGATACAGAATATTACTATAATCAATCCCTCTGCTTGAATAATCTCCAATTTCCAGACTTGTACAATCTGCTGTGAGACCAACTTTTAAATTAGAAGCAACTCTGGGACCTACATCACGACCTGTGGTTGTTGCACCATAAAGAACAACCTGTGGTTTAATTTTTTTAATTACTTCTACCATTATTTTAGTGTAGGGCATAGGTGTATAATCATGAAGTCTTTTGTCTTCAATTATAAAAATTTCATCAACACCATATTGAATAAGCTTTTCAGCTTCATTCTTAATACCACTTCCAATAAGAGCGCCTGACACTGAAACTTTTAACTGGTCTGCAAGATCTCTTGCTTTGGAAAGAAGCTCTATACTTACATCTGCAATTTTGGATTCATCCTGCTGAATGAAGACCATCACACTGTTATTTGAACTCAATTTTTCTTCTCCTTCTTAACCCAGTGTATGGTCACTAATTAACTCGTGAACCATTCCTGATATAGAATCTTCTGTATTCTCAACCATTTTTATATCTTCAGACTTAAGGATAATTGACTCTATTTTCTTAACCTTAGTGGGAGAACCTGCAAGACCACAGCTTTCAACAGCTGCTCCTATGGCATTAATATCCCATAAGTTTATAGCTGTATCACTAATTCTATCAATAGAACTATCAATATAGGATTCATCATAACCTGAATCTGTCATCTCTGCAGAAGCATTTTTATAAGTCATAACACGAATAACAGAAGGTGGTCTTGGGGTATAACCTTCATCGGTAACAGTAAGAAGAATAGGAAAAGGGGCTCTAATTATCTCATAACCACCCTCAATTGATCTTCTGGCTTCGATTTCCTTTTTTTTGGGATCAATTTTTTCTATTACAGAGACATTGGTAATCTGGTTTATTCCAAGCTTTTCTGCCGTTTGAGGCCCAACCTGAGCAGTATCACCATCAATCGCCTGACGGCCGCAGAAAACAATATCATAGTTACCAATTTTTTCAATTGCACATTTTAGTGCATAAGATGTAGCTAAAGTATCAGCTCCGGCAAATTTACGATCAGATATAAGTGCTACAAAGTCAGCACCCCTGTATAGAGAATCCTTTAACACTTGAACTGCAGATGGTGGACCCATAGTAATTACATGTACTTTTGATCCTGGATTTGCATCTTTTACCTCGAGAGCTGCTTCAAGTGCATGAAGGTCTTCCGGATTAAAGATTGCCGGAAGAACAGCTCTGTTAACAGTACCATCTTCCTTCATAGCATCTCCACCTACATTCTGTGTATCTGGAACCTGTTTTACAAGGACAATTAGGTTCAGTCCCATTATTCCCTCCTTTTGGTTGC
>JAOZPU010000078.1:11129-13366 GCA_029932585.1 Spirochaetia bacterium
GCCGAGCAGCAAACTTGTTTGCGACCAGGCAAAATATTTATCTTTAAAGTAGATTTTATCGGTCACCGACCGAGAAAATAGTCATAGAGATTAACCTATCACACTCTCAGGATTCTGGCAAATGCTTATTTGGAATGTTAGTGTATTAATTATAGTTTTTTATTAAAAAAAGCTTTATCCTATTGCATTCAGGAACTTTTTTAACTACTCTGGTTATTATAATGAGTAGCATAAAGGTAATATATATAAATGTTAGATAAAAAAAAGTGGATTCAGATTAGGAATTCAAACTTAAAATATTATGAAGAGGTGGAACTATACTACAAAAGCCCATCTGGTAATATAGTTATTTATAAACCCGAAGGTATGAAGTTTGATGATAAAAGCCTGGATAAAAAGTATATAGATGATCTCTACATTCAACCTAAAGATAAAATTAAGTGTCTAAGGGCTGCTCAAAAAGGATTTAGTGAAGGCCTGGTTTCAAATATTGTAAAACATGATACTGGTAAAGTAAAAAATGAACTGGTAAATTTAGTAGACGAAACTCTCTCCCAACCAAGAAGCGGCGGTCTGGAAACAGCTCCAGGTTTGATAGACAATATTGTAAGCGGGTACTCTTCCCAGCCTGATGTTGTAAAAAACCTTGCAAGAATTTCATTTACAGATTACACCACAACAATTCACTCAATAAATGTAATGGCACTTACAATTGGATACTGTTTCTATAATCACATGACTGAAAAAGAAACAAAAGAATTTGGACTTGCAGCTCTTCTTCATGATGTAGGAAAAACTGAAGTATCAGGTGAAATCCTTACTGCCAGCAGGGGGTTAACAGATCTGGAATTTATGCAGATGAAAAAGCACCCCACCATTGGGTTTGATATTCTAAGATATACAGGAATTGATTTAAAAGTTGCAACAGAAGGAGCACTGGAACACCATGAAAAACTGGATGGATCAGGCTACCCGGAAGGTAAAACCAAAATTTCAGATTGTGGCATGCTTCTTGGAATAATTGACTGCTATGAAGCAATAACAAATGATGATCGCCCATATCGATCTGCAATGCAGCCAATGGCTGCATTGCAAATTCTTAAAAAAGATGTAGATAAAGGTAAGTACAATAAAAAAATATTTGAAACCTTTGCCTACAGCCTTACAGATTTTGACAGAAGCGGAAAATATAAGGACTTCTTCTAACCCAAACCGCATCTAAAGAGGGACGGAGCAATTATTTTTTATAAAAATTATTGAATTATAATGAAAGGATCATCAATTTACTTGATTGTTTACATCAGAAAAGTAAGATTTGATGTATAATAGAATTGGATTAGGGAATTAGTCCTGGATAAGCATATCTTTATCCGGAATATATTTCTCTATAAGTCAGTTAAAGGAGGTTTGAATGTATTCAACCTATAGATTAAAAGCAGATGAATTATCAAGTGATATTCTAAATGCTATCAAGAACGCTTTTCAGCATAGAGAAATTGAGATTACAATTCATGACGTTCTGGATGAAACAGATTATTTACTGGGTACTACTGCTAATAAAGAACATCTTTTAAAAGCTGTTGAGGAAATAGACAATCAGAATAATCTTGTTAGTGTGAAAATGGAAGATATATGAACATTTCTTTTACATCAGAGGCTTTCGAAGATTATCAGAATTGGAGTAAAGAAGATAAAAAAATATTTTTAAAAATTGGTAGATTTATTAAAGATATTGAATGAACACCTTATAAGGGGCTGGGAAAACCGGAACCTTTAAAACATGATCTTTCCGGATATTGGTCAAGAAGAATAACCCAGGAACACAGGCTCGTTTATAAAGTAAAAAATGATACGATATTCATTGCATCATGTAAGTACCATTATTAGACTAAATCTCTCCAGACACAACTGACCGGCAAACTTCGTACAATGGCGCCATTGTAGCGAAATTTAGCCTTGTTTCTGGAAGTTTTCTTTAAAAACAGCCACTCTGATCCCACCGGAACTGCGCATAGCGGAGCTATACGACAATACCGGGTTCTATTTTTAACCAGTCAGGTCTGTTCGTCTGTGAATTGTGTTGTTGGCTGTCTGGCACGCAATAAAACAACCAAGAACCGGGGGTGGCAGCTTGCTGCTATTTCCGGACCGTAAACTGACAATCTTCCAGCCCAGTTGTAATACTAATCACATCTTCCCGGATCTATCACAAAGACAAAGCACGGAACCGTGATAGG
>JAOZPU010000078.1:13376-13686 GCA_029932585.1 Spirochaetia bacterium
GGGCCGGGATTGGCAGCTTGCTGTCATTTCCGGCCCATCACTGTCACTCCTCCCGCCCAGGTGTAATACTAATAACATCTTCCCTGACCGCATCCCTATGACAACAAAGCCCGGAACCGTGAAAGGTAGCATCAGTGATGGTAGAAACTTTTTTCAGGAAACTGTCAAAACAATTTCTTATCAGTTTTACAGAGGGTATGGGACATAACGTGGGTTGCAGGTATAGCCATGGATGGCGTTAATTACCTGCAACAATGAGTTATGTCCAGGGAGAGACATGGACGTCTCGATCGCCGTTCCCGTCCGGTTC
>JAOZPU010000079.1 GCA_029932585.1 Spirochaetia bacterium
TTTTTTTTGATACATCAAGAATTTCTACATCAAATTCCTCTCTATCAATATTGAGAGCTGCAGCTGCATTCTCAATGGCCTCCTGCTCAGTTCTTCCTTCAAATTCTTTTATCATATAACTCTCCTATAATGATAAAAATATATTGATTCCATATTTCATCAATATAGCATAATTATTTTTATCATTCTTCCATCCCTGGAGATGTGTAATTAACATTAGTTAGCTGATGCCTTTTTGCTTCTTGAACTAATAAATTTCTGCTGAATCATTGTAAATAAATTTGTTATTGTCCAGTACAAAAGTAAACCAGAAGGGGCATTGTACATCATGAAGAAAAACATAACAGGCATCATAGTTGTCATCATCTTCATACTGCTTCCACCAGCAGCATCAGCTCCTGGAGACTGCATTAACTTCTGAGAAATTATCATAGTAATTGTAAAAAGAATTGGTAATAGTCTAATATCTGTCCATCCAAGAAAAGGAATCTGAAAAAGATTACCAAAATAAAATATAGATTCCGGACCTGAAAGATCTGTAATCCATCCTGGAATAAAAACTGCACCTCTTAGATCAAAATGCTTTGTTAAAAGACCGTACAATGCAATAAATATTGGCATCTGCAGGAGCATAGGAAGGCAGCCACCCATAGGATTAACTTTTTCCCGCTTGTACAGTTCTGCCATCTCTGCATTCATTTTAGTTGGTGTATCTTTAAATTTTTCTTTTATTTCATTAATTTTTGGTGTTAACGCCTGCATTCTACTGGTAGACTCATAACTTTTATGAGTAAAAGGAAAAAGAACAACTTTTACAATAAGTGTCATTATAATAATTGCAACACCATAATTTGGTACAAGACTATAGGAAAATACAAGTAATTTTTTTAGAAGCCATTCCAGCCATCCTAACCAGGAACTGGTATCAATTACCTCATCAAGGTTAAGATCCTGAACACCAAAGCTATTTTTATCCGGGTTATTATACTTTGTCAGTGCACTGTTTAACTTCGGTCCTGCAAAAAACTTATAAACATCAACATTTCTGGAACTTTTTATTACAGGTCGTGACATAAAAAGCTCTGATGCATCGTTTAGACCAACTACAGGGTTTTCAGAAAATGTAATTTTATACTGTGTGGAATCTGGTATTCCAATTAATGTAAAATATTTCCCTGCAATTGCTGCCCATGAAACATTACTTGCTACAGAAAAAGTATTATTTTTTAACCTGTTCTTTTTAAGTTTTCCATTTTCATAAGTAAAGTATTTTCTATATTCATATCTTCCACCTATTTTTTCAGCTTCCGGACCTATCTGGGGTCCAAAACCAAGGGTATACGAGTAACCATTAAAGTCTAAAGGAAGATATTCATTTACACTGTTTTCAAAGGATATATGAAGTTCAAACATATAGTCATTTGGATTAAATATATATGTTTTTTTAAGGGTAAAATAAGATGTATCATTTTCATTTAATTTAAAGTTTCTATAAAATTCGTGAGTATATGCATCAACTTTTTTGTAGAAAAACAGCTGGTTAACTGCAGCTGTTTCATTGGATCCAAAATAGATATTAAATGCATTAACACCTGAATCCCTATTTTGAATCATTTCCAGTGGAGCATTGTTATCAAGATGTTCTTTCAATTTCAAAGAACTTACAGTTCCGCCAACTGTAGAAAAAGTAACTGTTAGAAGTTCTGTTTCCATAGTTATTTCTCTGTTAAGAGGTTCCAAACCACCATCTTCCCAGGGAATCAAACCTGATTCTACAGGTGTAGATACAACATTAGCTGATGTCTGTTGACTGTTATCAGCATTCTCTGTAGTTTGTGGTATTTTCTGTACAGTTTCCTGCACAATTGGCTGAGGTTCAGGAGGAAATAAAACCCCCTGTATCATGAAACCGCCGGTTATTACAATTACAGATAGAATAACCGCAATTAGTGTATTTTTGTCCATTTTTTTCTCCATTAAGACTATAAAGGGTAATAAACACTATGTATGACCCAATATATATCGTATTAGAAATGGAAAATGGATTACAGAAAAATATTTGCCTTTGTAAACAAATATTTTACCTGACGCTCCCGTATAGAGTAATCATAATCACCTGGATAGAGTACTATTATAAAATCAAATCCAGGTTTTAAATTATTTTTTAAACTTCTGTATATCTCACGTAATATCCGCTTTGATCTGTTACGCTGAACAGAATTACCATACTTTCGAACCAAGGTAACTGTTATCCTGTTCCATCCAAATTCATTTTTTAGATAAATCAGCTTTGCTCCAGGGCAGGATACCCTGAAAGATGATTTAAATACTCTACTAATATCAGATTGTGACCTAAGTCTTTCAACCCTAGTAAGGTTTTTTCTCATCTGCAACTGAAAGTTTTTTTCTACCTTTTCTTCTTCGTCGGGCTAAAATTAATCGGCCTGCTTTTGTAGCCATTCTTGCTCGAAATCCCAGTTTTCTATTTCTTTTAACACGGCTTGGATTGTATGTAAAACTCATGGTCAGCTCTCCTTATATTAATCGCATTAATGCGCATTTATAACTTATATTTGGTTCGCCAGTATACTTTTATAGTTTGATGGTGTCAATGGTGATTTTTTTTAAGAATAAAACGTATACCTACAATATCCAGTTCAGGGTAATGATGCTGAACATTCTTTAAAATCTTCTTTTTTCTCATCTGAAGTAACTGAATCCACCCGGGATGATCAGCTTCAACCAGTAAAATACCATTATCTAAATCTTTTACAGAAGAATGACTTGTCATATCTTCACCTGCAATATTTGGCCAGCTTTTAAAAATAGAAGAGTAACCATTTTCCATGTTTAAATGAAGATCACGCATAAAATCTCCAAGTATATCACCTGCTTTTTTCATTTTTTACTTACCACTCCATTTTCGACTTGTAAAATAGTTGTATCATCCATTTTATATTCATTGTAATGCTCTCCCGGCAGGAAAGTAAAAAATATTTGCTCATATTCAGGTAAAAATTTCAAAAATTTCATTCTTCTTTTATTATCAAGTTCAAGAAGTACATCATCCAGCAAAAGAAGAGGTTTTTGTTTGGTTTTCTCTGAAAAAAATATAGATTGAGCAACTCTTAAAACCAGTGAAATTAGTCTTAACTGTCCGGTTGATGCTATTTTGGCAAAATCTCTTGATTGCATATTATATTTAATACCATCTCTATGAGGACCGGAACTGGTAGTACCCAGTATAAAATCTGTAGATATTTTTAATTCAAGTTTATCAATAATTTCATCTACAGTTGTACAGTTTTTCCATGCTGGAAGATATTCAATAAATAATTCCTCTTCTAACCCGGATATATCCCTAAAAAGGGGAGAAAAAGTTTTATTAAAATCGTTTATAGTAAGATCTCTACTTTGTTGAAGCCTTAACCCGGCTGTTGCCAGTTGTTGATTGTAAACATCAAGAAGTTCTTTTTTCCCCTTTTTAATTTCAATGTTTCTTAATTTTAATATTTTACGATAATTTCGCAGATTATCAATATATCCTGAATTATATAAACTAATAGTTTGATTTAAAAACCATCTTTTTCTTTCAGGAGAACCATTAACAAAAGAAAGATCTTCATGTGAAAAAATTATACATGGAATATTTTGAATTAAATCTTTACGATCTTTTACAGCTTTCCCGTTATAATATATCTTTTTAACTTTTCCGGATAAATTTACAGAAACAGAATTGGTAAGTTCTTTATTTTTTGAATATTCCCCATAAAGAGTCATCTCTTTACAATTATGCTTAATTAAAAGGCTATCCTGATGGGTTCTAAAAGATGAACCGTATGATAAAATATAAATTGCTTCTAAAAAATTACTTTTTCCCTGACCATTTTCACCGGTCAGGAAAATTTCTTTACTGTTCAATTCAATTCTTTGATTTTTTAAATTTCTAAAATCAAAGGTTTTTACAGAAGTAAAACCCATCTACGCTTTTTCTCTAAAATAAGGAACAATCACTGGCGAAAAAAGCCTCCATTTATACCAACTGTTAGTCCAGCTGCATTGGCATTACAATATGAAAATAATCCTTTTCGGGTATAGAAACAATGGAAATTGCTTTATTTGCCTCTGTGAACTTTATATTGATATTTTCATCTTCTATAACTTTTAAAGGATCTAAAAGATAAATATAATTTAAAGCAACAGTCATACCATCACCCTCATAATCACATGAAATTTCTTCTTTTGCAATTCCAATTTCACTTTCTTCAGAATTAAGTGTTATGGTACCATTTGAAAAAGTTAAATATATTCTTCTGGATTTTTGTTCTACTAATAAAGAAACTCTTCGTAAAGCTTCAATTAGATTTTTTTTATTTACTGTAATATTAAATTCCTGATGTTCAGGAATTACTCTGTTGTAATTAGGAAACTGGCCTTCTATTAAATTTGAAGATATTTTTTGATTATCAAATTTTACAAATATTGTTTTTTCAGATACAGCTATATAGAGATTTCCTTCTCCACTTGCAAGTTTTTTTATTAAATGGAGAATTTTTGTGGGAATAATAACTGCCTCAAAATCTGTAATTTCTGTTTCAAGATCTTTTTTAATATAAGAAAGTCTTCTTCCATCTGTTGCTACCATAGAAAGTGTACCTTCCTGATATTCCAAATAAACTCCATTCATAAAATATCTTGTTTCATCATCAGATACAGAGAATATTGTTTGACTAATCATATCTATAAGACTTCTTTGAGAAATTTCAAAATATTTATCATCTTCAATTTCCTTAATTTCAGGAAATTTTTCAGATGCAATAGATTTTAACTGAAAGTTAATTTTTCCAAAGACAGGATTTATTAATAATCTTCCATCTGCAAGATTAAATTCTACATCCCCATCTGGTAAAGATTTTATTATTCCTAAAAACTTATCACAATAAACAGTTGTACTGCCTGCCTGGGATACATCTACAGGTATTTGTGTTTCAAAACTTACTTTTAAATCTGTTGCTTTAATTTTTAAAATTCCATTATCTGCTTCAAGAAGAACATTAGAGAGAATAGATAATGAATTTCTTGATGATATTATATCCTGGGCTATTGAGATTTCTTTTAGTATTACATTTTTGTGACAGGTAAATTTCATAATTTATATTTCTCCTCTTATTCTTATTAATTAATATAAATAATAATAGTAATAGTAAGCACTGTAGATATGTTAGTATCTCATATAAAATCAATGCCGACAATGTTTTACTGATCTTAATAACTTTGATTGTATATTAACAATCCGCTAACATATTAACATCAGTCTAATATTATCCACCTAATAGTACTACTTTATCAACAGGTTTAGATTACTTTGTTCCTGTTTCTTTTATTTTTTGTACAAGATTCCTTATATAAGGTTCTATACTTGGATCAGCTTTCATTTTTGAATCAACTCTCTGGCATGCATGCATTACTGTTGTATGATCTCTGCCTCCAAATTCCAAACCAACTTCAGTTGTAGAGTATTCTGTAAGTTCTCGTGTAATGTACATAGCAACCTGTCTTGGAAAGGCAATTGCTTTTGTTCTTTTTTTACCTCTTAGATCATTTGGTGTTAAATTAAAATAATCTGAAACTATTCTTTGGATAGTATCGATAGTAATATTACTAAGTTTAGGGTTTGCAAACATATCTTTTAGCTGTTGTTTTGCTATATTTATAGTAATTTCTTTATTCAAAAGGTCTGCATAAGCAATTAGTTTTGTAAGAGCTGCTTCGAGATCTCTTACATGGGTTGTTACATTTTTACAAATTAGTTCTATAACTTCGTCTGATATTACAACATTCTTTTCTTCAACCTTTTTCTTTAAAATAGCTATTCGTGTTTCAAAGCTTGGAGGTATAAGATCTACATTTAATCCTCGTTCAAACCTGCTTCTTAATCTGTCTGTTAGGTTTTTAATTTCTGATACAGGACGGTCACAGGTAAATACCATTTGCTTATTGGAATCATAAAGAGCATTAAATGTATGAAATAATTCCTCCTGAGTAGCATCTTTGCTTTGAAGGAAATGAATATCATCTATTAAAAGAATATCTACTTTTCTATACTTATTTTTAAAAGCATGTTGTTTACTATCTTTAATTGCCTGGATAAATTCATTTGTAAATTGTTCGGCAGTTACATATACAATTCTAATATCTTCAGAGTTTTCGTTTGCATATTTTCCAATTGATTGTATTAAATGTGTTTTACCAAGTCCAACTCCCCCATATATAAGGCATGGATTATATGCTTTGCCTGGATTTTTTGCTATTGCCATACAGGCATTAGCTGCAAATGAACTGTTATCACCAACTATAAAGTTATCAAAACTATATCCATCACTTAAATCTGGGTGCTTTTTATTAATTGCCCCTGGGGCCACAGGTTTACTCTTTTTGACAGTGGAAGAACTTATTTTTTTGGGTTTTTCTTTTTTAACCGGTGAAGGGGTGTTATTAATAGAAAAATCAATTTCAATTTTGGATCCTGAAAGGTTATGAAGTATGTTTTCAACACTGGATAGATAGCGTTCTTTAACCTGATCCCTGTAGAAGGATGATGGTACTGAAAGTATAATTTTTTTCTCTGTAGATTCCTTATAAATAATATTATCAAACCACATAAGAAATTCCTGCTCAGATAGCTCAGATCTTAGTTGATTAAGAGTTTCTTTCCAAAAAATGCTGTAATCCCAATTACTTTTATTCATTTATTACTCACAAGTTACTAACAATTAGATAAAACAAATTCTAACAAAAGTAAATTGGAGAAAAAACTCCAAAATGTTAAACTGTTAGAATCAAATAATGTAAACTATTACACCATAAGTATTTAGTTAAAAAATACAAATGATTACTGTTATCGGAATATAAATCAAATACCTTAAGAAAGAAATTACAGCTATCTGACGAATTATCCACAGGCTATCAACAATCTGTTATGCAGTTGGCTCATTCTATTATAGTGATACTAAATTGACAAGATGGAAATATAAAATTATGAATAATATATAATTGTTTTCCTGCGTTGAAGAGCTCTTTGGGAAACTTTCCTGTCTTTACTTTTTATCATTAAAAATATATAGTAAGTCATTCTCTTAGAGAAATTTACAGTGTAGTTCTTATTTGCAGTTTTTTGCTGTATTGCCTATAGAATTAATTTTAATATATTTATTAAAATTTGTATGATTAAGCAATAAAATTCAAGAAATTACTTAAATTTAAACAGCGCAAATAGCTATCTAACAGCAGGTTGAAAATATATGGAAGATAATTACTCAGCAGAACAAATTCAGGTACTGAAGGGTCTTGAAGCAGTTCGTTTACGTCCTGGAATGTATATTGGTACTACAGGACCAGATGGTCTTCACCATCTTGTATACGAAATAGTAGATAATAGTATAGATGAGTCTCTGGCAGGTTACTGTAATGAGATTACTGTTACTATTGAAAAAGGTAATATTATAAGGGTTGTGGATAATGGAAGGGGAATTCCTGTTGATGAACATCCTGTTGAAAAAATAAGTGCACTTGAAATAGTTATGACCAAGCTTCATGCTGGTGGTAAGTTTGATAAAGGCAGTTATAAGGTCTCCGGAGGACTTCATGGTGTTGGAGTTTCTGTTGTAAATGCCCTTTCAACATGGTGTATTGCAGAAGTTCACAGACAGGGACATATATATACTCAGAAATATAATATAGGAAAACCCCTGGGTCCTGTTGAAACCATAGGTGAAAGTAAAAGAACAGGTACAATTATTAGATTTAAAGCAGATGATACAATTTTTGATGTTGAAGAGTATAGTTTTGATGTTCTTTCAAATAGATTACGAGAACTTGCTTTTTTAAATAAGGGAATAAAAATTATTATTGAAGATGAGAGACTTCCCCAGAAAAGAGAGAGAGAGTTTCAGTTTGAGGGTGGTGTAAAATCTTTTGTAAGTTATTTAAGTGAAAATAAAAATCCTATTCATGATGATCCTATCTATTTTGAAGCAACTAGAGAAGAATCTGAACTTGAAATTGCTCTTGAGTATAATGAAGGTTATACAGAACATATCTATTCTTTTGTAAATAATATCAATACCAGGGATGGTGGTACCCACCTGGCGGGTTTTAAATCTGCTCTCACCAGAACTATGAATGATTTTTTTAAAAAATCAAAACATTCAAAAAAGATGGATAATCCACTTTCGGGTGATGATGTACGTGAAGGAATTACTGTAGTTATATCCATAAAACTCCAAAATCCCCAATTTGAGGGACAAACAAAAAGTAAACTTGGAAATTCTGAGGTCAAAGGTTTAGTTGAATCTTTGGTTAATGAGCACCTGACCAGTTATTTTGAAGAGAATCCAAAAATTGTTGATAAAATTTTGGATAAAGTTGTTAATGCAGCAAAAGCAAGAATGGCTGCAAGAAAGGCCAGAGATCTTACAAGAAGAAAAAGTTTTCTTGAAGGCGGAGGCCTTCCAGGAAAACTTGCAGACTGCAGTGAAAAAGATCCTGCACTATGTGAGGTCTATATAGTCGAGGGAGACAGTGCTGGTGGATCTGCAAAAATGGGTCGTGACAGAAAGTTTCAGGCTATACTTCCTCTTTGGGGAAAAATGCTGAATGTAGAAAAAACCAGGGAAGACAGGGTTCTTGCAAATGAGAAGCTTTTGCCAATTATTACAACCCTTGGTACTAATGCCGGAAGAGAGTTTGATCTGTTAAAATTGCGTTATCATAAAGTTATTATAATGGCAGATGCAGATGTTGATGGTTCACATATTAGAACATTGTTGCTGACTTTCTTTTTCAGGTATATGCCTGAGCTTGTTAGAGCAGGACATATCTATATTGCCATGCCCCCTCTTTATAAGATTTCCAGGGGTAAAAAAGTATTTTATGCTTATGATGATAAAGAAAAAGATGATATTTTTAGTCAATTTCCAGCAGAGGATGAATCAAAAATAGGAATGCAGCGTTATAAAGGTCTTGGTGAGATGAATCCGGATCAGCTTTGGGAAACAACAATGAATCCTGAAAGCAGACTTATGATGCAGGTAAAGCTGGAAGATGAAATAGAGGCAGATCATATGTTTTCCACTCTTATGGGTGAACATGTGGAACCAAGACGAAAGTTTATAGAAGACAATGCTCTTCTTGTTACAAATTTAGATGTATAAATATATAGAAAATTTCAATATACGTAGAGACGCTCTAAAATAGGGCGTCTCTACTCTTATATCAGGAGAAATTCGTGGATACAAATATCGGAAAAATAATCCCTGTACCAATAGAGGATGAAATAAAAGAATCATATCTTAACTATGCAATGTCTGTAATAGTCAGCAGGGCACTGCCAGATGTTCGTGATGGTTTAAAACCAGTTCATCGTAGAATTTTATATGCTATGAATGAAATGGGTCTGCGTTCAGATAAAACATTTAAAAAGTGTGGTCGAATTGTAGGTGATGTACTTGGTAAATATCATCCCCATGGTGATCAATCTATATATGATGCTCTTGTTCGTCTTGCTCAGGATTTTTCTATGCGTTATCCGGTTATTAAACCACAGGGTAACTTTGGTTCTGTAGATGGTGACCCACCGGCCGCTATGCGATATACAGAGTCGAAGATGGCTAAAATAGCAGATGAGTTATTAAGGGATATTAAAAAAGATACAGTAGATTTTACTGCCAATTATGATGATTCCATGAAAGAGCCGTCTGTTCTTCCTGGAGCAGTTCCATTTTTACTTATTAATGGTGGCAGCGGAATTGCAGTAGGTATGGCAACAAATATTCCTCCACATAATTTGACCGAAGTCGTAGATGCTATTGAGGCCTATATTGATAATCCGGAAATTACAATTTCCGAACTTATGGAATTTATCAAAGGACCTGATTTTCCTACTTCCGGAATAATTTACGGGAAAAAGGGAATAAGAGATGCATTTGAAACTGGAAGAGGTAAAATTGCAGTAAGGTCCAGAGTAAATCTTGAAACTACAAAAACAGGTAAAGATGTAATAATAGTTACAGAGCTTCCTTATCAGGTAAATAAAGCAAATCTTGTTATTAGAATTGCTGATCTGGTTAAAGATCGTAAAATAGATGGAATTTCCGATTTGCGGGATGAGTCTGACAGAAATGGAATGCGTATTGTTATAGAACTAAAACGTGGAGCTATTGCAAGGGTAGTTCTTAACAGACTTTTTTCACATACAGCTATGCAGCAGAATTTCAATGTAAATAATCTTGCTTTGGTAGATGGCAGACCTGAATTACTTAATCTACATCAGATGATCCATTACTTTGTAAAGCACAGGGTTGATGTAGTTACCAGAAGGACTAAATTTGAACTTGCAAGAGCAGAAGAACGAGCTCATATTCTTGAAGGTTTAAAAATTGCTCTGGATAATATTGATGAAGTTATAAAGATAATTAAAGAATCAAATGATGTTGCTCATGCAAGAGAGAGCTTAATGGACAGATTTAAGTTTTCTGAACGGCAAACCCAGGCTATTCTGGATATGAGACTTCAGAAGCTTACAAGTATGGAAACACAGAAGATTCTTGATGAATTAAAAGAGATTATGGAATTAATTCTTTATTTAAAGGATCTTTTGGCACACGAAAGTAAGATTTTAGCAGTTATTAAAGAAGAGACACTTGAGCTAAAAGAAAAATATGGTGATGAGAGAAGAACAGAGATAATTGCAGATGAAGTTGAACAACTTAATATTGAGGATCTTATTGAAAAGGAAGATATGGCTGTTCTTATTTCAAATAAAGGATTTATTAAACGAATTGCTGTATCTGCCTATAAAAGCCAGGGCCGGGGAGGCAGGGGATCATCTACTGCCAAACTAAAGAATGAAGACTTTCTTGAGCATGTATTTATTGCTTCTACCCATGACTATATTTTGTTTGTAACAAGTGAAGGTAAAGCTTATTGGATTAAGGTCCATGAAATACCAGAAGCTTCCAGGGCAGCAAGAGGAACTCAGTTAAAAGCCCTTCTTGATATATCTGCAGATGAGGAGATTAGTTCTGTTGTATCTTTGGATGCTTTTTCAGAAGATAAGTATATATTTATGGCTACCAATAGAGGAGTAGTTAAAAGGGTTAAAACTTTTGACTTTAGAAATGCCCGAACTAAAGGGATTATAGCTATTAGGCTGGATGAAGGTGACAGACTGGTAGATTCTTTACTTACTTCCGGAAATGAAGAGGTTATTATTATTACCAGAGCTGGTAGTGCTCTTCGTTTTAATGAAGAAAAAGTAAGATCTATGGGCAGGGCCACACGTGGTGTTCGTGGAATAATGTTAAAGAACAATGACGAGCTTGCCGGGATACTACGGTTAATGGAAGACAACAAGATTCTTGTTCTAACAGAAAATGGTTTTGGTAAAAGGGTTGAATATGACAAGTTTACCCCACATGGTCGTGGAACTGGTGGTCAAAACATTTATAAGACAGACGAAAGAACGGGTGAAATTATAGGTGTTCAATCTGTAAGTGAAATGGATGATCTGGTATGTATAACATCCCAGGGAAATACCATAAAAGTAAATGTAGCCCAAATATCAATCCAGGGGAAAAATACCCAGGGAATTAAAGTAGTTAATTTGAAGAAACCGGATTCTGTAGTAAGTGTAGCAAGGGTCATAAACGATAAAGAAGTGGAACCAGACGTGTTGTAGGGGTGCAGTTTATTGCGCATATCTTTTTATAATAAAACAGATGTTTCACGTGAAACATCTGTTTGCGTATTCAACAATGTAGGGGCAGATTCCATATCTGCCCTTTGTTATGTATAAATCATTTAGTGGAGAATATATCAATACATCAGTGATACAATAAAACGGTTATTACATCATGGTTAATTGAAACAGATTATAAAAACCAACACAGATGTTATGTATAACCCATATTGGAAACACATTTGTTTAATATAAATTCAATATTATTTGTATAGAAAGGGTATGTGTTTATGTGTTGGGCAGATATGGAATCTGCCCCTACGGGGTAACAACGGTAACGGATTGATGTATTTGCTATGGTTTCTACAAACCTATAACGGTTGTGGCCTTTAGCGGGATAACAATTGTGATTTATGGATGTGTTTGGTTTGATATAATAACAAAATGTATCCATTGTAAGGACAAGTCGCGACTTGTCCCTAGGGGTGACATTACTAATATCAACCAATATTTTTTAAAACGGTAAATATCTTTTGATAATATGTTGTGTGGAAACAAATTTCGGTCCACGGTACACATTTTTTTATCCGTAAAAAAAGACAACCACTTAGGGTTGTCTCTACTTTGTTTCACGTGAAACATCTATTTTATTGTATTATTTGTACTGATTAATAACCTTTTCCATTTTTTTCCATATTGCATCCTTTTCTGGTGTGGTTAAAAAGGTTGCATATAGATTTTTTTTCATAAGATCGAAAACTTCATTAAGGGTGAATACATTATTATCTAATAGATTTACATATTCATCTAAAAGTTCCATCCCAAATATAGTTGGATCATCTGTATTAACTGTTATGTACATTCCATGATCATAGAATTTTTTGATTGGATGGTCTTTGTAGGACGATACATATTTTTTAGTAAATATATTACTCATTGGGCATATTTCAAGAGGTATTTGTGTTTCTTTAAGGTAATCCATAAGTTTACTATCTTGAATTGCACTTATACCATGACCTATTCTTGTTACTTTTAGATTATTAATTGTTGACCATATTGATTCAGGCCCTACATCCTCGCCAGCATGGGCTACAACTTTTAAACCGGCATTTCTTGCTATTTCAAATACTTCTTTAAAATCTTCTGCAGGGCCTTTACTTTCTGCTCCACCAAGTCCTATACCAATTATTGAGGGTTTTTTATGTTTTAAAACAAGATTTAAATTATTCATAGCATTTTCAGGTCCAAAACTCCTGGAAACATCTATTAGGAACTTAATATCAATGCCATCTTCTTTTTTTATTTGTTTTGCACCCTCATCAAGATAATTCATCATTAAATCAAATGAGAAACCATTCATTAAAAATTTTGAAGGTGCAAAAAATACTTCTGAATATATAATATTATTACGTTTAAGATACTCTCTTGCATCTTTTAACTGAAGTTTTAAATCTACTTCTTCTCTGTAACAATTTTGGATTATATTTAAAAAGAGATCAATGAAATCATCTAAATTTTTTACCTGGAAACGTTTTATAATATCATCACGACTATTAATTCCAGGTATTTCCAAATTATGCTTCTGAATTAACGACCAAATGGTATCTACACTTGCCATTCCTTCCAGATGCAAATGTATTTCAGTTTTTGGTACAGAATAAAGAATTTCTTTATAGTCTTTCGAACTTAGTTTTTTATCTTGCATTTGCCTTTCTTTTAATAGTTTATATGCTTCTCTACTAATTAACGGCATGAATTATCATTAGCATTAATAAAGTTTCATATATAACAAAATTATGACCTGTTTGAGTAAGCTACTAATAATATTACTACATTATATATATATTACAATAGATTTTTTTATTTA
>JAOZPU010000239.1 GCA_029932585.1 Spirochaetia bacterium
GGTCGGGACTTCGTCCCCTGGTCATAGACTTCGTCTATTGCTCGGGTATGCGTCCTAACCTGCTCGGCAATGAAACCGATGCTGCTCGCCTATACTGCCAAAATAAGAGGGGAATAGATGAGAATTGGAACAGGATGGGATCTTCATAGACTTAAAGAGGGAAGAAAGCTAATATTGGGAGGAGAACATATCCCTTATCATTCCGGAGAGGAAGCACATTCCGATGGAGATGTTCTAATTCATGCAGTTATAGATGCAATATTAGGAGCTGCTGCTTTAGGAGATATTGGAACACACTTCCCCCCATCCGATACTCAGTATAAAGATATATCCAGTATTATTCTTTTGGAAAAGACTGTGGAGCTTCTTACAGAAGCTGGTTACCAAATAATCAATCTGGATTCAACAATTATTCTTCAGGAACCAAAACTTAAACCCTTCATTACAATAATCAGAAAAAATCTTTCAATGGCTTTAACTTTGGATAGCGACAGAATCTCTGTAAAAGCAAAAACAAAGGAAAATGTAGATGCTACTGGAGAAGGAAAGGCAATTGAAGCAATTGCAACTGTTCTTATAGAAGAGATTGATAAATCTGCATGGGTATAGATTTTTCCATCCAGGATTGGGCTAATTTTTTTAAAACTCTAAGATCTATAGCAGCAAAGGTTGAAACACCTACAGTTTTTAATTTTTCATATAGAGATAGTACTCCTTTTCAAATACTTATTTCTACAATTATTTCACTAAGAACGAGGGATCCTGTAACATTTTCATCTTCAGAAAAATTATTTCAACATGCACCTGATCCACAATCAATATCTAAAATTGACACCGATGAAATATCAAAACTCATCTACCCTGCAGGATTCTATAAAAGAAAGGCGATCAATATAAAACAAATTTCAAAAATTTTGTTAGATAAATACGATGGAGAAGTTCCACGAAATCTGGAAGCATTATTGGAACTTCCAGGTGTTGGACGAAAAACAGCTAATTTAACTTTGGGTCTTAGTTATGGTATACCGGCACTTTGTGTTGATACACATGTTCATAGAATTCCAAACAGGATGGGATGGGTTAAAACAAAAACACCTGAAAAAACCGAATTTGCTCTTGTGAAAATATTGCCTAAAAAATACTGGATTGAAATAAATGAACTGCTTGTGGCTTTTGGTCAGACTATTTGTACTCCTGTTTCACCTAAGTGCTCCCAGTGTCCGTTTAAACACGATTGCCTCAGGATGGGTGTAGAGAAATCCCGCTAGTTTCTTTTCCCATTAAAAAGTTGAACCAGAGGGACCGAAAGACCCGGAAAATAAAATGATTCTGCATTTTGTTCAGCAGTAAATAAAGCATCTCTATCCAACTCACCTTCTTTATAAGAATAAACCATAACAGTCTCAGTCTTTGGGTCAATAATCCAGTACTCTGCTATTCCACTTTCCATGTAGAGATCAAGCTTCTTAACCCTGTCCTTACTCCTGGTTGATGGAGAAAGTATCTCCACTACAAGGGTGGGAGTTCCCTGATACTTATCCTTTTCATTAATATCTTTCATATAGTCACAAAGTACTATCAAATCAGGTTGAACCACATTTATATCGTCTTCAGTTTCTTGCCTAAGCAATTTAATTTGTTGCCGAATAAGTTTAACATCAAATGGTGCCATAAAAGTATCACAATTTTTTGATTTTTTTAGATATTCGTGAAAAACAATGTGCATCTCTCCCAAAATTCTTTGATGAGTGAAAGCCGGAGATGCCAAAAGATAAACCATTCCATCAATCAACTCATATCTATTCTCACTTTTTTCTGTCATATCAAGAAACTGTTGGTAGCTTACATACTCATCCTTTCGGGGACTAGTACCATAATCTACAAACGGTTCTCCAGCTTCAAAACCTTCGGAATTCCTGGGAAAATAGAGCAGTAAGGCCTGCTTCTTTCCATTTCTGGTTATAATTACATTCTCTATTTTACAGAGTTTAAGGTACTTCCCAAAATTATTTTGAACCTCTGTGGCTGAGACATACATAACAACCTCCTGTATTAGCTAATTACAGAAAAATTATAACATAGTTTTAGCTAATACGCAAGATATTAGCTAAAACTTATTTTTATAAAACTTGTAAAATTCGATGTAAACAGTTAAGGCACTATCTGTAATTCCAGTTTTCTTCATTGTATCCTGTTTACATATTTTCAGTCGGTTTCTAATTTTCTGAGTCTGTTTTTTAACTATAAGCTTAGATAATTTCTCTACAGAAAAAACCCTCTCCATAACCAAAATCAGATTTTTAAGATTGGGAATACTGTATTTTTCTGAATCAGAATTTTCCTGATTATTTAAATACCTTGTTAACCATAGCGTTTCAATTTCTATAGAATCCATCCCCTCAATATGCTCACCTGCAGTAAGAGGATCAATTTTGCATCTTATAGATTTGTATAATAAAGAAATAAAACTATCCGCTTCAACTTCAAGACCTCTTCCTTCATAACCATACCTAAAAATTTGTTCTACAAGCTTCGGAAGTTTTCTCTTCCGATTATTCCAGGCTTTCCACGCGACAAGGCCACCACCGATTGTAAATACCAATTCATCAATAAATGGAAGAGGATCCGGAATAGCCCAATTAATAATTCCAAGAACAAATACTCCTATCCCTGCTGTAAAAAGTGTATTTAATTGTTCTATATACTTAAGCTGCTTTTTTTTAAGAACTTCTTGTAGTCTATTTTCAATATCAGTTACTGCATCTGGAGAACATCCAGAAAAGGTCCTGATACTGATTTTTTGTGCAAGAATATCTTCAGCTTTACATTCAGGATATGCAACCGAATATTCTGAACCTTCAAAAGAGGTCGGGAAAATGTAGATATACTGCAAATCAGGATCTTCTGCTTTACAGGAAGGGACAATATTGTATTTCATACAGCAAGAATATCCACATTATATTCTGAAATAATTTTATCAACTGAAAGAAGTGTCAAATTTTCTACAATTGCCTGGACAATTAGCAAACGATCAAAAGGATCCTTGTGATACATTGGCAGAGAGCGTACACGATTTGTATGCTGCCAGGATATGGGAAGTTCCTTGAAGTTTTGATCAAAGAGTACTTCCATATAATTATCAGGGATATCCAGTTTTCCAATAGAGCTTTTTATACTGATTTCCCAAATAGATGCTGCACTAACAAAACAAATATTATTTATATCTGAAATTGCATGATGATATCTTTTAGGTAATAAATCACTATCATCCATCCACCATAGTATTATATGGGTATCCAAAATAAGATTCATAAACTAGATCATTCCAAATGCTTCAGATAAGTCATCAGGAAGACTGTCAAAATCAGCAGCAATTTTGATTTCCCCTTTGAGGATGCCAGGAGTACGTTGTGCGTTATTACCAGAGTATTTACCTAAAACTGCAACAGGTTTTCCTGCTTTTTTTATTATAACCTCTTCACCTTCAAGAACCTTTTCTATAAGAGCGGATAAATGTGTCTTTGCTTCAGTTATTGTATCAACAATCATACACAACCTCCAACCAGACTAGATCTGGTCTTATAAATATACCTTAAAATCCAGAAAAAATCAAATAATACTTATA
>JAOZPU010000240.1 GCA_029932585.1 Spirochaetia bacterium
ATTGCCACAGATCATTGTACATTTACTCTGGAGCAGAAGTTTCAGTCCAATGACTGCCGGACAATATTTCCAGGAGTTCCGGGGACAGAGGAGATGCTTCAGATTGTTTATACAGATGGAGTTGAAAAAGGTTTATTTGATATTACCAGGCTTGTTTCTCTTCTCTCCAGTGAACCTGCAAAAGCTTTTGGTTTATATCCGCTTAAGGGTAGCCTGAAACCTGGTACAGATGCGGATATTCTTATATTTGACCCCAAAGCAGAGTCAGTTTTAAGTAATGATACCTGTCATACTGCTGCTGGTTATACTCCTTATGATGGAATGAAAGTGAAGGGTAAGGCAGAAACGGTAATACTTAGGGGCGAGATTATTCTTCAGGATGGAAAATTTCTTGGTAAAAGAGGGAATGGTAAATTTTTACCTGCTGGTTTGCCTGGTGCATATAAATAATAATTATGATACATGTTCAGAGACGTAGCGTGCTATACAGCACGCTACGTCTCTACATATGTTAATATTCCTTAGAGATCTTTACATAGGAATTTGTATTTTTTCTGCTTCCCTCAACCTCTTCATCGGTCAGGGTTCTTATTGCTCTGGCAGGGCTTCCCAGAATAAGTGACCGGGGTGGAAATTTTTTACCCATAGTAATAAGAGCACCAGCTCCTACTATACTTTCTTTTCCAATTACTGAATTATCAAGAATTATTGCTCCCATCCCTATTAAGCAGCCTTCTTCTATAATGCATCCATGTAACAGGACTCTGTGACCAATGGTTACATTGTCACCAATAATAGTGGGAACATCGTGGCCTACATGAATAACAGTATTATCCTGAACATTACTGTTTTTTCCAATAGTAATAGGTGCAATATCACCTCTAAGTGTACAGTTATACCAGATAGAGCTATTTTCTTCTGCAGTTACATCTCCAATTATATCTGCACTGGCTGCTACAAAATTTGCTTTTTTTATATCAGGTGTCATTCCATTAAATTTATGTATCATATTAACCTCTTAGTAGTATTATAAATTAAAACTCAATTTTTGTGTACTGGATTCCACTTTTGAAGATTGACTCAGAAAATTAAAAAGTCTATATTTAATAATAATTATTATTATTTAGAGGACTTAAGATGCGAAAGACTAAACAAAGAGAAGTAATCCTAAGAGTTCTTGGTGAACATATCGATCATCCTAGTGCTGATACCATCTATGAAGAGGTTCGAAAATTTCTACCAAGAATAAGTCTTGGAACTGTTTATCGAAATCTGGATATAATGTCGGAATCCGGAACAATTATGAAATTGGAGACAGGTGGTAGTATTAAAAGATTTGATCCGGTTACTGTCCCTCATCCTCATTTCCGTTGTGTAAAATGTGGAGCCATAGAGGATCTTCCTTTCGAATTAAATGAATCTTTGTTTTCTGGTAGTACAGATGACTGGGCCCATGGAAGGACTATTCAAAACCTTAACATTGAATATTCTGGCTTATGTATTAACTGTAATGGCAGTTCTTCATCATAAGTATAGATATTGATGCATAATTTTTCTAAAAATACTCAGGAGCTTTTAAATTCTATTTTTAGACAGTATCACAAATCGAAATATATTCACCCTGATCCATTGGAGTTTTTAGGAAAATATAAAAATCCAGGAGATATGGAAATAGTTGCTCTTATAGCATCTTCTTTTGCAATAGGAAGGGTTCAGAGTATCCTTCAGACTATTGAAACAATTCTTAAAGTATTAAAATCTCCTAAAAATGATCTTATGTCTTTAAGTCGTGAAGATCTGGAATTTGCTTTTACAGGGTTTAAATATAGATTCTATACTGAGAATAGTCTTGTCGACTTTCTTATGGGTATGAAAAATGTTATTAGTAAATTTGGTTCCCTTCATAGTTGTTTTCTGGAAGGAGTTAATAAAACAGATGGTGATTCTCTGGGCAGTCTGTCATATCTTGTTTCACATCTAACTACCTATGTTGCATCTGGGCAAAGAGTCTTACCGGACCCTGAAAAGGGAAGTGCCTGTAAACGATTAAATCTTTTTCTAAGATGGATGGTTCGGGATGATAATATTGATCCGGGGATATGGTCAGATATTCCAAAAAATATTCTAATTATCCCCCTGGATACACACATGATGCAGATTAGTCAGATTCTTGGTTTTACCAGTAGAAAATCTGCAGATATGAAGACTGCTATCGAAATTACCAATGCTCTAAAAATCTATGATCCTCTGGATCCAGTCAGGTTTGATTTTAGTCTGACCCGTCTAGGGATACATCCCGATTTAAATTATGATGAATTGTATAAAATCCATACATAACTGTTCCAATTACCGCAAGCCCCAAAAATGAATATTCCAGACCATACCTGTCTCCAAAGAAACCAACAGCCGGGAAAAATATTATCATATAAAAACTAAAGGTCATACTTTGAAAGGAAAGTACAGTTGCTCTTCTTTCAGAAGGAATCATTTTATTTATGTAATCCTGTATTGCGACATAGAGTAAACCATCAATTAGGCCTGTAATAATAAAAAAGAAGGGTGCATAAGGTGTAAGTGCAATTCCCCAAAGGGTAATTATTAGAAGGAGTGGGGCAATTAATAAAACACCTTTTTCTCCAATTTTTTTCTCTATTCTATGGCCTGTTAGTCCTGCAATAGCACTTAGAAGCCCTGAACCAGCCAGGACCATTCCTATTTGAAATTCATCCCAACCATTACCTTTCCAGTAAGTTTGAAGATAAAAGAACAAGCTTGTTAAAAACATAAAAATTAGTTCACTGAACAGTATCAAAAAAGCAATTTTTGGTCTTTCTTTAACAACTTTTAAACTTTCTATTGTTTGAACCCCCATAGCCTTTATCCAGCCCATTTTTCTAAGCCGTATTTGTTCATGTTGTGTAAGGGAAGGCTCATGCATGCTATAAGTTACAAAAATTGAAATTATACATATAATCATCGATGGAATAAATACCCATGTGTATCCCAGGTGAACAGCAAAATAGCCACCAATTAAAAAGCTCAGGATCCCACCCATCCAATCAACAAAATTATTTTTTCCTGCTGTTTTTTTATACTGCTCTTCTATACCAAGCTCTTTCATGGAATCATAAAGTAGTGCTTCGCCTGCACCGCTTTCCAGATTATATCCTATGGCTGTTATTATAAAACCAATTAACTGCAGGGTAAAACTATAACTCCAGAACATTATTCCAAGGCTTATTAGAAAGATTATCCTTCCTAAAAGACGACTTAACCTCCGTCCCCACAGATCTGCAACTATACCTGTTGGTATCTCCATAACAAATGTTGTTAAATGAAAAACACCTTCCAGTATACCCAGCTCTATAAGGGAAAAGCCACGCGAAAACAAGAAGATCATCCATAATCCTCTTGTAAGGTCTAGTGTAGTCAGTCCCAGAAAAATATAATTTTTAGTAATATTAGAGTAAAGTTTTTTTGTATGAATTTCCGGTTCCATTGTGTACTCCAGAGATAGAAATTTTAGTTGTTCCTGATTCCCTGGTTATTTAAGGGTCACCCCTTTTATTCAACCGGTTTGGGT
>JAOZPU010000241.1 GCA_029932585.1 Spirochaetia bacterium
TGTTCCAGTTATAATCCTTACACTCATTACCACCAATCATTATAGTAACAATATCTGGCTCAGAAGCTATTGCGTTATTATAAACTTCATTATCAATATAGGGATCATCCATAGAAAATGTTGCTGTAGTATTAAATTTACCAAAGTTCATTACCAAATAGGATTCACCCAATAATTTCTGTAAATAAACGGTATACGGTGTATAGTCAAGCTCCCCGGGCCACCCATCAGTATTACTGTCTCCTATGCATGCTATTCGTATCTTCTTATCGTCCATTTGCTTATCCTTTAATTGCCCCGGAAAGAGCTGACTTAACAAACAAATTCTGAAACATCATATAGATAACAAGCACAGGTATTATTGATAAACCAAGCCCCGCATATATGGCCTGATAATTTGTTGTAAATGTTCCCTGCAATGAATTTATCATTGGAACAAGGGTGTATTTATCAGCATTCATAAAAACCAATCCCTGTAAAAGATCATTCCAGATAATTGGAAACATAATCGCTGAGAAAGTCGCAAATGGGACTTTCATCAATGGAAGCAAAATATGTATAAAATACTGAAGCCTGTTGCCACCGTCGATCTCAACAGATTCCTTTAAAGTACCTGGGATTCCGGAAATGTAGGAAGTAAAAACCATTACAGGAATAGCACCCCCTTTAATAAATAATAGAAACAGTGCCCAATAGGAATTTGACAGCCCAAAAAATCTGCCAAGAATCATATATACTGGAATAATGATCATAACCGGTGTAATTATCATCTGAAGCATATAGAGCGCATAAATCCAGGAATGCCATCTCTTTTTAAACCCTGCAAGAACAGAACCAGTGGCTATTGCCAATAGCCCGCCTACAATCAAACTGGATAAAGTAATAACAATAGTCATTATTAAAGATTTTAAAATTCTACTGTCAGTTAATATTGTAATCCAACCGTTATATTTTATGTAAGGATTAAAATACTTTATCATTTTATCTTGAGATATATTCTGATCCTCAGCAATATCCCTCCATGTAGCATTGGGGTTGATATACCCTTTTATTCCTAAAGTTTTCTTAGCCTTTTTTAGATCTATATTATAAAACGTTGCAAGATTTCCATATGTACTATCCATGTTAAAACCATCAAGCTTTGGTGGCACTAAATGGAATACAGCTGATTTATTTGTTGGGACAAAAGATCGAACTCCCAGAAAATAGAATGGTACAATCGTAACAATGGAATACATCAAAAGAACGACACCAATAACTACAGCAGCAATTCTTTTTTTATTAGGTTCAAATTTTTTAGACATTGTTCATATACCTCTTATTGTTTCTTCTGAAGTTTACTTAATAAAATACCAATCCCCAGTAAAGGAACATTAATTGCCATTGCCATGGTAAGAGCTTCAGATAAGGTTCCGGATTGTCCTGTTCCGGCAAAGCCAATTTTAAATATTAGAATAGAGAGGAACCTCACATTCTTATTTGCTGCAAGGGCTCCCATTCCTACAGCTTCATCAAAAAGCCCCCAGGAACCAATTAAACAAATAACTGTAGCTATCATTATACTGGAAAACATCTGTGGAAAATAAATATGCCATAAGCGTTGTAAATAATTCGCCCCATCAACCCTGGAGGCTTCAATTGTTTCAGGAGGAATTGATAGAAGACCTCCCAGAAAAATTGCCATGTTAAACCCTGCATATCTCCATCCAACCATCAATGGAAACATCCAGGCGGAAACAACAGGATCCTTTATATTTATTGCATGATCAATAATTCCCATTTTCAAAAGTAATAAATTAATACTTCCGGTGTCCTTTGCAAACAGCAGCAGCATTATTAAACCAATTCCCAAACCGGAGATCATGTAGGGAACATAGATAACAGTAAAAAAAGGCTTCTGCCACTTACTCTTCATTTCATACATTAAAAGAGCAAGAGTCATTCCAAAAATAAAAACTGTCGAATAATTTATAATCATAAAAATTGCCGTTTTTTTAACAGCTGGTAAAAACATATCAATCAATGGAGATTTAAAAATATTTACAAAATTCTGAATACCTATAAAATCGATATCAGTATCTATAAATCCAATCTGATCTGTAAAAACAATCGGTATGGCAATAAGAAAAGGGAGTATAGTAAGGGTAAAATAGATAATAAACTGGGGTGCAAGGAATGCTATATCCCAAACAAACTCCTTCCGTTTTCTTTTTGCATAACCAGGCGTAATATTTTTTTTCATAGATATTCTTCAACCTCCAGAGAAAATCAGCATTTAATTTTTAATAATTTTTGTGTTTTTTTATTAAAAAGAAGAGAAGCATAAAAATACTTCTCTTCTTCTTATAGGGGAGTCCCTCCCCTTTTTTAACTTAATAGATACTAAAAATCGTATGCATCTTCCCATCTCTGCTGATACAATGCCATAAGATCAGCAAGACTCATCTCTCCATTGTAATATTTTCCTAAAGGACCTGTTAGTGCATCATCCTGAAGAACATCAGCTTTACCTTCAATTTTATGCGGACCTGCTGCAGTAGTTCCCCATGGTGAGTTATCCCATGTAAGACCAGAACCAAAAGCTCCATCCATTGCAGGTTTAATAACACCTATATACTGAGGACTCTCTATGGTAAAATCACTGCTTACTGTCTTAAAATTAGGTTTGGATCCATTAAACTGAGCTCTCATTTCTGCAACTTCCGGTGAATTGTACCAGATAAAAGCCTTAACTATTTCTGGATATTCAGGTGTACCTTCCCACTGTTTCAGAATAACTGATCCCTGGTATGTAGTTACAGGATAAGCTGCAAGCTTTCCATCTCTTCCTGCCGGAAAAGGAACTCCACCAAGATCCGCTGCAGGATCTGCTGCAAGTATTTTATTCCACATCCAGGGGCCATGCAGAGTAAATATTGATTTTCTATTAATTAATCCAGCTTCATATTCATTTTCCCAGTCTCTACCATACCAGTTCTTAGGGAAATAACCTTTCTGATAGTACTCTTTGATTTTCTCAAAAAATGGGACATAAGGGTTCTTTTCAAGATCTGTCCATGCAATTTTCCCCATGTACACATCTTCAATAGCCTGAGGATCAGCACCTAATGATAATGCTATAATATTAGGATAACAAAGCCCCCAAACCCAGGAGTGCCAGCCGGTATCAAGTACATAATCAATACCATCTGTTTTATCAACATATACTTTCAATTCAGCAAGAAATGCATCTACATCATCCCATGTCTTAATGGCAGAAGGATCAAGTCCTGCTTTTTTCATTTCATCTTTGTAGTAGATAAAAGAAAAATTAAATGTATTAAACAACTGAATAACAGGAACATAACCTTCTACACCTGTTTCCATCTCAAAAGCCTTTTTACCATCATAGGATAACTGATCCCAATAAGGGTAATCAATTGTACGTAGATCAACAAATGTCTTATAGGTTGATTTATCAGCTGTAGGAAAGCCATTAGCCATTATTGCAGGACCTTCATTAGCGGCAATTCTTGCAAGAAAAGCAGTCTGCTGATCCTCGTTTAAACTGGTAACCTTAATTGTTACATTTGGGTTCTCTT
>JAOZPU010000242.1 GCA_029932585.1 Spirochaetia bacterium
CCCGGATAACTAGCATAGCATCTGGTTCATTTATTGTAGAAGTATTAGTAAGAGCACCTTTAGCACCATAGCTGTAAGATCCACTCATATCCAGAGCTGCTTTAAGATCCCTGTATAAAAAATCCATTGAAACACTTATCTGGCCAATAGTTACTCCAAAGCTTGCACCTGCAAGCCAACCATATCCTAAAGAATTCGTATAAGCAAAGTCATCAGATAAAACAGCATACTCTCCGTCATCTGCAAAATCAGCTGCAATATTACCCTCAAAAGCGGTCAAATCACCTGCATTCCAGTTTATTCCTCCACCTCCAAACACTTCAAAGAAAAGGGGTCCCAAAGGTAATGAACCCTTGAGCATCGCATATCCCATAAACGAATCACCCATAAACCAGGGTTTTGTACTGGGTACAGTCGCACCCTCAACCATATATCCTTGAATTTTGTTATAACTGAACCCAATAGGCACACTTAACATTCCACCAAGGCCAATACTTGTCGAAAGACCATTCTCCACTGAAATTGTACCACCATTGCCTTCATAAAATGATTCCGGGAAAAAGAGGGAAAATCCGGTGCCTGCTTCAGCTGCAAATAGCCCAGTACTCAATATAATTGTGAATAATAATAAAATTATAATTTTTTTCATATCTTACTCCCCAAAGTGGTATTCATTGAAATTATAGTGTAGATTTATTAAGAATAATAGGAAAAGTCCAAAAATATCAAAAAAAATTACCAGTTTATCGGTTATCGACCGACAAATGGCTCTATTCCTATTGACTCATTCGTCAAGGAGAAATAGTCTTAGAATATAATGCAGAAAAGCAAACAGGACTACTCAAACATTGATAATAAGCAGAGAATAATTGATGCTGCCACAAAACTGTTCATAAAACAGGGTGCCCATAATACAAGTCTTGCAGATATTGCAAATGACCTTGGTATAAGCAAAGGAACACTCTACTACTACTATTCATCAAAGTCTGATCTTATTTTTGATGTAACTGATATTTATATGAAAAGATTAAGCGCAAAACTTCTTAACTGGATAAAGGGACATGACAGTAGAAAACAGCCTGCAGAAATTATATCTGTCGTATTTAAAACAATGTTTAAAACAACTTCCCGGGGAAAACTGCATATATATCTTATCTATGAAGCAATAACACATAATACTGCATTAAAAAACAGAATTAATCTTGCTTATTCTAAATGGCAGGAAATGCTTGAAGAGGGACTTAGAAAAATACTTTCCGATAAAAAAGATCCTGCAATTATTGCAGAAATTATTTTAACAATGATAACAGGGGGAGTAGTCCATTCAGCCCTGGGCATTAAAATGAGCCCAATGAATGAAGTTCTTCCCCCTATTGTAGAATAGATACTATCTAAGCTTCTGTTCCGGCAGCAAGAAGTTCTTTCTCTATAACATCAATAAATGATTCTTTAGGAAGAGCTCCTGCAGCCATCTGAGGCTTACCGTCTACAGGGATAAATAGAAGTGATGGAATACTCTGTATTCCAAAAGCACCTGCCAGTTCCTGCTGAGCTTCTGTATCAACTTTGAAAAAGTTAACTTTACCTTCATACTCTGTAGATAGTTCTTCAATAATTGGAGCAACCATTTTACATGGTTGACACCAGTCTGCATAGAAATCAATAACTGCTGGAAGTTTACCTTCAAATTTCCATTCTTTGTTATTTTCGTAATCAAAAATTTCTTTTAAAAATTTATCTTTTGTAAGTTGTGTTGCCATTTTATTCTCCTTAGGTTGCATAGGCGAGCAGCAAACTTGTTTGCGACCAGCCTTAGGTTGTTGAGATCGTTCCTCATCGCTTCGCTCTTCCGGTACGACTCATTGGCGAGCAGCAAACTTGTTTGCGACCGGCCTGTTCTTTACTGTATATAAAATATACTATATATAATTATCTTAATCAAGCCCTTTGCTCAATTTAAATTACTTTGCAAATCTCTCAATTGATGCACCTGGTTTAATGGTCCCAATATAATTTGTAATTAGCTCAGCCATTTTAACCTGTGTAAGATGATCAACAATCTGTGCCTTTACTTCTTCTATAGGAACATTACTGGGAGCCTCTTTTGCAGTAAGCTTAATAATATGGTAACCAAACTGTGTTTCTACAATATCACTAACATTTCCAACATTTAATGAAAATACAGCATCTTCAAAAGATTTTACCATCTGTCCCCGTCCAAAAGCTCCTAAATCACCACCATTAACATTGCTGGGCCCTTCAGAAAGCTCCCTTGCCAAATCTGAAAACTCCTCACCACTGGCTATTCTATCTTTAATAGCATTAATTCTGTTAAGAGCATCTTTTTTTACAGAATCCTCTGCATCAGGTTCTACCTTAATAAGTATGTGGCTGGCTCTAACCTGCTCAGGTTTAGAAAAATACTGACTATTTTCCTGGTAGAATTTCAAAACTTCTGCATCTTCAATTTTAATAGTAGGACCATATTTACTTGTAATATAATCTTCTACAAGCAGAGTTTTACCAATATCTTTTCTAATTTCTTCTTCAGTCATACCCTGTTTAGCAAGTTCACTTTTATAAGTTGCTTCGTCAGGAAACTGACCCTTTACGGCGTCTATCTGTGTATCAATTGCAGAATCAGCAATAGTAAGACCCTTGGATTTTGCATCCTGGTATAATAGTTCCTGATCTATAAGATTCTCAAGAACCTTAATTTTCAAATCTGCCATCTGAGCATCCTGAAAATTTACACCCTGACTTGCATACTGCTGTATAATAGCCTGAATCTGCCCATTATAAGTTTTAAGAGGAATTATTGTTCCATTTACAATTGCTGCAGCTTCTGCTGTAATATCATTAATAGATTCTCGTTCCGCACTTGCACTAACGGGTTCATTAACCGGTTCTTTTGGTTCATCTTTTTTTCCGCCTGCAAAAATAGCAAGAGGTAGAATAAGAAGGAAAAGCAGTGCAAATACCAGTCCTCTATTAATTTTGCTTGTAATCATCAACTTCTCCATATTTTAGAGACAGGTACTTTATCAGACCTTCTCAAGTGTTAAGTAATGAAGGAGAATATAATGCTAAATTGATTGTAAATCCAGTAGAATTTACAATTTTCTTGAATAAAAACCTAAAACAAGTCGATTTGGATCAATAATTTTAAAATCCCGATCTCCCCATTCTCTTTTTTGAATATCCTGAACAATTTCAATTCCCTGAGCCAGGCAAAATTGATACTGTTTCTCAAGGTCTTCAACCTGAATAAGCAAAACTGCATCCATAAGAGGTTCAACCTGTTTTGTAGCACTCTGAAGAACAACCATATGGCCACTTGCCGCTTTAAACAAATATCCACTGTCATTAAAACCACGATTCCAGCTGTCAACAACCGGCAAACTAAGAGTATCCTTATAAAACGCAATAGTTTCTTTAAATTTCTGAGTAAAAAAGCTGAACCTGAATTCCATTTGATTATTTTCCATAGATTCCCCCGAGAACTCATCTTAATCTATGGAGTGGATATTAGCAACTAAAGTATTATG
>JAOZPU010000080.1 GCA_029932585.1 Spirochaetia bacterium
TTTAGCATCCTGCCAATCAATACTTTTTTCCTGTCCAGTACCAAATCTTTGATTAGTTTCTTTTAGAGCTGTATTATGCCATTCAGGAGATTCAAGGTTTGCACCATCAAGAGAAAGATCTTCCCAAATATCTTCCATTACTCTCAATTTTTCTTCTTTGGTAAGATGCTTTATTTCGATAGTATTTGGCATAATTTTAAAACCCCTCTGAATTTGTAATAATTATACATCCTAATAACTCTGATTCCAAGTCAATTTTATGAGAAAATGGCTGCCCGGTAACGGACAGCCTTTTTTTGTTTAGAATCGTCTCTGTAAAGACGTTGTATGTTATCAGTAGAGACGTTGCATGCAACGTCTCTACTCTTTCCTCATTACCTCCGCAGCGTTTTCTACGGCATCGATAATCTGCTGATAACCTGTACACCGGCAAAGATTTCCTGCAATTGCTTTTTTAATTCTATCCCGGGAGGGATCTTTATCCTGTAGTAGAAGCGAATGAGCACTCATTACCATACCTGGAGTACAAAAACCACATTGGATTGCACCGGCATCAATAAAAGCCTGTTGTATAGGGTGAAGAGTACCATCTGCTGCTTCCATACCTTCTATGGTCACTATTTCCTTACCCACAGCTTTATTAAGCTTAACTACACAGGAACGTTTGGACTTTCCATCTATCAAAACAGTGCATGCTCCGCAAACACCTATATTACAACCGTTTTTTGTACCTGTAAGGTCCAGTTTATTTCTAAGATAATCAATTAAAGACATTTCAAGATCAGATTCGGGAATTTCGTGGACCACTCCATTTACTGTAATTTCATTCATAATCCTCTCCTTAAGAGCAATATACAACCTTTTCGTATAAAATAAAAGGTATAATTTATGTATATCGCAATAATACTACCTTTTTTTAACCTTTTGCTAAATTAGCCAAAATAAACCTTGACTTACCAGAATTGTATTGTATAATAATTGAAATAATTTTTTAAGGAGCAGATTTATGAGTGATTCGGCAGAAAAAAGAATTTCTACTGACATGATTTACAATCTCAATGACAATCCGCCACCATTACAGGCATTTCTTGCTGCACTGCAGCACATGATGGCAATTTTTGTTGGTATTATTACACCACCCCTAATTATTGGTGGGGCACTGGGGCTACCTCCGGACATGAAAGCATATATTATTAATATGGCTCTCTTTGTTTCAGGAATTGCAACTTTTATCCAGGTTAAGAAATTCGGACCAATTGGTTCTGGTCTCTTAAGTATTCAGGGAACAAGTTTTACATTCCTTTCTCTTTCAATTGGTATCGGTTTTTCAGTTTTGAATTCAGGTGGTACTCCTGAACAGGCACTTGGAACAATATTTGGTGTGGCATTAGTTATGTCTCCAGTAGAAATGATCTTCTCAAGGTTTATTCCAGCCCTTAAGAAAATTATAACTCCTCTTGTTAGTGGTATTGTTGTAACACTTATTGGTATGTCACTTATTAAAGTAGGAATGACAGACATAGGTGGTGGAGCATGGTTATTGGCTAATAAACCTGAATTCTTTGCAAGTGGAACTAACATCATGTTAGCTGCTATTGTACTTGTTACAATTATTCTTTTTAACAGAAGCCAGAATAAATATTTAAGAATGGGTGCAATTGTTATTGGACTAATTGTTGGCTACGTTATTGCAGCAGCTATGGGTCTTGTTAACTTTGGAAAGATAAGTGGTTTAAGTGTTATTAATGCGCCAATACCTTTTAAGTTTGGGTTCCATATTGCATCAGGTTATTTAATACCAATGGGTTTACTCTATCTTATAACAACTGTTGAGTCTATTGGTGACCTTACAGCTACATCTATGATTTCCGGAGAACCTATCGAAGGCGATGTTTATTTTAAACGTATTTCCGGTGGTGTACTTGGTGATGGTGTAAACTCTGCACTTGCAGCAGTTTTTAACTCCTTCCCTAATACAACTTTCAGCCAGAATAATGGTGTTATCCAGATGACTGGTGTTGCAAGTAGAAGAGTAGGATTCTGGATTGCAGGCCTTCTGGTTCTTTTTGGACTTTTCCCAATAGTAGGTGGGCTGTTCTCAATTATTCCAAACTCTGTTCTTGGTGGTGCAACAATTATAATGTTTGGTACTGTTGCAGCTTCCGGAATTAGAATTATTGCAAGCAGCATTATTGACCGAAGAGGCGTTATTATTATGGCTATCTCTTTTGGTCTTGGTCTTGGTGTTGCATTTGTACCTGCAATTCTTAGTCATGCACCATCAATAGTTCAGCAGATTTTTAGTTCTGCAATTACTACTGGTGGACTTACTGCTATTTTACTTAATATTGTTTTACCACAATCTTTTAGAAAACAAAGTGCAGGAAGTAATCCTATGGGTGACATGGGTTAAAAAATACCTATTATTTTCATTTCAGGCTGCCCGTAACAGGGCAGCTTTTTTTTATTCTTGCCTTCTAAATATTCTTAATGTATAAATAAGAATGATTAAAAATAAAACCCAGACATCAACAGGAGTTATGGCTTCTTATGGTAGCGGTAAATTTCTTGCAGAATTATTTATTGGAGCCTTCGGAGCATTAGTATTTAAATTTTATGAAACAGAAATTGGATTATCTGCAGGTTTAAGTGCTGTAGCAATAATTCTTTATTCTATATGGAATGCAATTAATGATCCATTAATTGGTTATTTAACATCTAAACCAACTCCATTTTCTTCAAAACTGGGAAGAAGATTTCCCTGGATTTTTTTAGGATCAATTTTATGGGGCATTTCCTTTGTTCTTATATTTGCCGTTCCAAAATCGTTAAATCCGGAAACAGACAGTTTTTTAATTTTTCTCTGGATGCTGGGCAGTATGTGCCTCTTTGACACACTATTTTCTTTATGGGAAGTGAATTATCAATCTATTTTCCCTGATAAATTTCGAGGTAAAGATGAAAGATCAAAAGCAGCCGGGATTGCAACATTTATTGGAGTCTTTGGTATTGCTCTCGGCACAGTTCTCCCGGGACTTATAATAAACTACGGTGAACCATCGACATATCTTACAAATGGATGGGTATTTTTGGGACTTGGCTTTATTACAGCCCTTCTTCTTATTCCTGGTGTTAAAGAAAATAAACAGATGATAAACCGATATATGCAGATAGCTGATACAAAACAGGACTCCTTCTTTTCCCAAATGAAGGGTGCATTTAAATTTCGAAATTTCGTAGCATTTATTATTCTCTATTTTTTCTACCAGTCAGGAGTAATGTTAATGACCGGTTCAGTTCACTATGTTGGTGACTATGTTCTTCCTGGCGACAGCACAGATGTAACTGTAATTTTTGCCGGAATGTTAATTGGTGCATTACTTTCCATCCCCTTCTGGATTTTTATTGCAAAAAGAGTAAAAGGGCATCAGAATGTTTTGATTATTACAGCACTTTTAATGTCACTATTCTCCTTTCCTATGACATTTATTAACACCTATACAGGCTTTACAATAATGATGGCATTATGGGGTGCTGGTTTCGGAGGCTTTTGGCTAATGATGACACCTGCCATGGCAGATGTTATAGATGAAGTTGTACTTAGTAAAAAAAGAAGAGATGACGGAGTGTTACTTGGATTCCGCGCCTTTTTTGGAAGACTCTCATGGATAGTACAAGCTTCTTCTTTTTGGGTTATACATAGCCTCACAGGTTTTGCAAAAGATCCTCATAGCACCTCTGCTGTTTTAGGAATTCATATTCATATGGGACTTCTTCCTTCAATATTAATTTTAATTGGAGTATTAATATTTTGGAAAATGAATACTCTCAATGCAGATAAAATGGAAGTAATACGGAAAGAACTGGAAAAGCTGGATCTATAGGAAAATAGGAAATAAGAAATTTTTAATGGCAATAGAAGTTCCGGCTAAACCTTCCCGCGCAGTCTCTGGAAATAGTTTTTTCTTCTTGCGAACCATCTATTTAAGTATTATTATTAAAGTAGAGGAGAAAACCAATGTTAGATGAAGCAGTTAATTGTAATTCTATGGAATGGCAGGAAGCTGGTGAACCTTACTACAGAGGAACCCAGATTAAAATTCTTCGGGAAGATAAAGACGGCCGAAGTGTAATCCTAAAACTTCCAAAGGGCTTTCGGATGGAGGGACATACCCATATCCATAATGAGCAGCACTTTATTCTTAAAGGACAGTACGAAATGAATGGACAGGTGTTCAGTCAGGGAACCTATCAACTAATTCATACAGATATGACTCATGGACCTTTCACTTCTGAAACTGGTGCAGAAGTACTTATTATCTGGCATAAGAGCTAAGAGGCTTTTTTATAACTCTGTTAGAGACTCTGATATTACCTCAAGAAGAGTCTTAAATACATCTGTCGCTTTTCCTCTCAGAAAGATATCTGTAATGCTGTCAGAATAGTTTGATGGATTTGTATTTATCTCAATTATTTTTGCTCCGTTCTGCTTTGCATTATAGGGTATAATTGAGGCCGGCATTATTTCTCCGGAAGTTCCAACAAGAATGAAAAGATCACATTGTTCTGCTTCATCAGCAGCATTTGCAGCAGCTTCCACGGGTATGGATTCACCAAAAAATACAAAATCAGGTTTAAGTAAACCTCCGCAAATTTCACATTCAGGAGGAAGATTTACTAAATGCTTATCCTGTGCAAAACACTTTGCATGACATTTTGTACATATAAGCTCATGGGAAGTCCCATGATACTCAATTACATTAGTGGATCCTGCTCTTTGATGAAGATTATCAATATTCTGAGTAATAATAGATTGAAGTAGTTTTTTTTCTTCTAATTGTACAAGTGAGTAATGAGCTGTATTAGGTTCAGCTCTACCAAAGTAATCATAAAAAACTTCTTTTATTAGTTCCCAGGATTTTAGACTATTCTTATGAAAATAAGTTATATCAAGAAAAACGGGATCATACTGGTTCCACAAGCCATCCTCCCCCCGAAAAGGAGGTATCCCACTCTCAACTGAAATACCAGCACCAGTAAAGGCAGCTGTTCGGCCGGAACCTAGAATTAATTTTGATGCCTTCTGATAAAGCTTAATATCCATAATAGTAAAAAATTATCAACTCTTCATTATAACCTTTCCTATAAAAGGAAGGTTCCTGTGTTTCTGGGCATAATCAATACCATAACCAATTACAAAGACATCCGGTATTTCAAAGCCCACATATTTAACAGGTACAGTAACTTCTCTACGTTCAGGCTTATCAAGAAGTGTACAAATTTCAAGAGAAGCCGGAGATTTAAGCCTTAGATATTCTTCTACCTTTTCAAGGGTGTAACCCGTATCTATTATGTCTTCAATAATAATTACATTTTTATCTCTAATATCTTCCTCAAGATCCTTATTTATTCTTACTTCCCTGGAAGATTCCATAGAGTCTCCATAACTGGAAACAACCATAAAATCTATTTTTGCTTCCAAATTTATTTCTCTTGCAAGATCTGCCAGAAAAACTACAGAACCCCTTAAAAGCCCAACCAATATAATATCACCTTTGCCTTTATAGTCTTTTTCTATTTCTGCACCAAGTTCTATAACTCTATTTTTTATCTTATCTGCAGATATCATTTCATCAATTTTATAATCCATTATTAAATTTCCTTTTTATATATTTAATAGTTACATCAAACAGTTGTTCTATCCAGGGAATTCCTTGAAAGGTATGGTCTGCATCTTCAACCAGCACAAGCTGGGCACGACTTCCAAATAATTGTAAATATCCTTCCGAAACAGCCACAGGAACTGTTATATCCCCTGTTCCATGAACAATTAAAAGGTCTCCTTCATATCCTGATGTTTGTTTCATAACATTTAGAGAACGAACATCTTCAATAAATTTTTCTCCCAGGCGAAGACCGCTGATATCCATTATATCACCAGTAATTTCACCGCTCTCAATACCTTTTTCTCTTTTTTCGATAAAAAGGCGCATTTCACCAGCAGGAGCCCATAGAACAAGACCTTTCAGCTCTGCTGATCGCATTCCTGCCAGATATCCTGCAATGGCTCCACCCATACTCAAACCTAAAATTATAATATTATCTTCATCTATCATATCAAGTGATTTAAAATAATCCAGAATTGCAGAAGCCTGTTCAGCTTCACCTGAAAAAGTCATATCTGCAAAATTCCCATCGCTTTCACCACTTCCCAGGAAATCAAAACGAACACTGGCAATACCCCGGGCAGCAAGAAGTCTCGAAAAACGAACAAACATAAACCCGGGTTCCATTCTGTCCCCACTGAAACCATGGTAAAGAATTACACCAGGATATTTTTTATCTGTATCAGGAAGATGTAACATTCCCCTTAATATCCCTTTTCCTGTATCCAGTTCTACAAATTTCTCCATCTCAAATCTCCTTTTGGAAAAGTGTATCATAGGAGTGAGAGTTCTTAAAGCAGGTATATAAAAAGCTTTATATTAAAGACCTGCAGCAGTAAAATAAGCATCAGCAATAGCATCCTGAGCATCACCAATTTTATCTGCATCGCCTATTACATAAACAGGTACCTTATTTTCAAGTACTTCCTGAAGAGGATTATTACTCTTCATTCCTGTCGATACAATTATCAAATCTATATCACTAAAAGTAATATCCTCTTCATTACGAAGAGCATACACTGTACTGCCTTCAATTTTTTTGATCCTGGTATAATCACTGAAAACAACATTTTTTTCCTTCATCATCTTTAACGATAATTTTTTTGAGATCATCTCCATATCCTGCCCAAAATCTGTAGTTCTTTTTACAATAATTACTTGATTATTCCTGGTAATAAGGGCAGTAGCTATATCAACACCTGTCAGACCTCCCCCAATTATAAGAACTTTCTTACCTGTCGGAAGCTCACTGTCCAAAAGAATATCTGAAGTTCTGTAATTAACCAGACCGGGAATAGAAGGTATTGAATCCTTTGCACCTGTAGCAAGAACTACAGAATCATAACCTGATAAAAGATCTTCTGGTTTTGCCTCACTCTTTATGAGTCTGACACCTGAATTAGACAGTTTTGCCGTATAATAAGGGATAAGTCTACCCATAGACTGTTTATTAGGTGTTAGCGAAGCAAGAACAAATTGCCCTCCAAGCTCTCCCATTTCATAAAGATCCACATTGTATCCCTTTTCCCTTAACGACACAGCTGCTTCCATACCGGAAAGGCCTCCGCCAACAACAGCAAATGATTTTGCTCCCTCTGCCTCCACCTGCCTGGGTTCTATTTTCCCGACTGTTGGATCAACAAGGCACTGGAGACCCTTCCCTCTTTTTACTCCCCCCAGACAGCCCTGGGAACACTCCAGACAAGGACGAAACAAACCCTTTACCTTCCCTTCAATTTTCCCAATAAATTCACTGTCTGCAACAAGAGCCCGTCCTACAGCAATGTAGTCTGCAGAATATTCAGATTCCAGATATTTTACGTCATCAGGGCTGTTTACTTTTCCTACAAAAATAACTGGGATGTCGATACTTTCTTTAATTTTTGCGGCCATCTCCCAGGTTTTCCCCTTAGGTATAAACATATGATGAAAAAACCATGGAGGTGTTGTACAAAGAGATCCAGCTGATATATGTAATGCTTCAATACCATTTTCTTCCAGTTTTCCGGCAAACTTTATCATCTCTGGAAGTTTAATACCTTCGGGGGTCATTTCATCAGCACTTATTCTGGCAATTACAGGAATTGAAACAGCAGCTTTAACTGCAGATAAAACTTCCAGTGAAAACCGTATTCTATTTTCAAAACTCCCGCCATATTCATCAGTCCTGCTGTTTATTGAAGGCGAAATAAATTGAGATATCAGATATCCATGTCCAAACTGCAGTTCAATAATATCTACACCTGCCTTTTCAGCTCTAAATGCTGATTCGGAAAAAAGTTTTATTATGTCCTTAATCTCATCTTTCTCAAGCCTTTTTGGTTCCGGTCCACCAGCCTCACAAGCCTTGTCAGATGATGAAACAAAGTAGTTCCCGGGAATTTTTGGATTTGCCATTCGTCCGGGGTGATTCAGATTGACAATAACCTTTGTATCAGTTACGTGTATTTCCTCTACCAGTTTTTGCAAACCGGCAATTTTATCATCATTGTCAATTCCTAATTGTGTAGGAACTTCTCTTAACCCTTTATCCATATATAATGGTTCGAGATCTACAGCTCCGACCCATCTACTTCTTTTAGTGTAAAACTTAATATGTTTACTATTAACCTGACCATCTCCGGATGTATACCCAATTTTTACTGGGGCAAAGATAAATTTATTTTTTAACGAAAGCATGAAGCACCTCTATATATATTTTTAAATATATTTTAACATGGTTATGCAATTTTTAGAATTAAATTTTTTGCTTTATGGAGTCGTTAATTCTACCCATAACTTCAGAGGCTTTCCCTTCCAAAAAAATATCAAGAAATTCAGGATTGTATCTACTTCACACTAGAATATCACAGGATACTACATGTTTAACAGCAGATAGGTAAAAATATATTTTATTGCATAAGCTGTAATATTGCACCTTTTGATCAAAAAATGTATTGTGTTGGTATAAAAATTTGGATGGAGTTAAAATGGATAAACACCCAAAAAAGAATATAGTTGAAATTGATGATAATCTTAACTTAATGCAGTACATAAACTTCAAGCTTGCAGCCATGGGAAAACCATATTTTTATAAACTTGAAATTGAAAAGCGCTGCGGGAATAGCGAATCAGGTGAAACAACAACCAGAAATTTTATCGATATAGCCAGTAATCTTATTCAGAATTACAATGAAAGAAACAGACTCTTAACAGATTATCTTTGCGCAGCTGACAAACGAATCAATGGATTTCTTAAGAGATACTTTGATGGTATTGGGGAAGAAATAGCAGATATACCTACTGGGACTTTTGTTTTGGACAGGGCAGGACTAGCAAGACATATGAGTCTGCCACCTGATAAAAATGAATATATAAATGAATATGTGTCCTCTTATAGAATTAAACAGGGTGTCCTTCATAATCCTAAACATGACCGTAGAACAACAATAGGAACTTTTCATATTGTTGCAGATGGACTTCCTGTTCCGGCAGATAAAAAAGAAGTTCCCAGAATTACTTTTGCAAGACTACTAAAATATGCTGTAAATCCACCGGATGATCTTTTAACCCTACCATTTACTTCATCACAAAAAGATAAGGCAAAATTATTTACTTCTGTTTATATGAAACCCCTTGTTTCTCCAGAAGTACCCGGTATTTTTAATGAAAAAAGAATGGAAATTCGTTACTTTGCTCCATCTTCACTTGTAAGCAACCTGGATTTTGTTGAATCAATTTTTGGAAATGCAGGAGATCCAGGCCTTATTGAAAATGATCCGGCTCTGGATGTAGAAACCTGGAGTGGTCATACAGGTTGTATAATACTCGCTCCTCACATACTTTCTTATACTAAAAAAGAACTGGGTCTGCCTCATTATGACGATGCAACAGCCAGAGAGCGGAAAGATGAAATGTGCTGGAAGGATGATGTTGAAATTTATAATAATGGAAGCCCATTTAAAATTTCCTGTAGAAACAGTGATGGTGTTGTAGTAACAATAATTGCTGATAATTATTTTGGATATACAAAAAAAGAGGTAAAAACCCAGATATCATATTCTGCCAATTTACTGGGACTTTCAGAAGAGGAACATGCTGGAGGAGCCCTGGTATTTCCCAGAAGAAACCTGGGAGAGTATTACTCTCCTATTTTGAAAAAACATAGTTTTAAAGAAGTTAGAAAACTCTTTCCAGACCTTATGAATATAAACCCCAAAAACTATGGAATAGATAGAAAATATCCTAACATTATATATCTTCCGGAAAATGTAGAAATAAGTCTATATAACCAGGAAATTAAATGGGAATACGGTGGTAAAGAAAACACTTTAAGACTTAACCCGGAAAATACTTATATACTTCCTGATGGAAGTAAGGTTCATATAGAAAAACACCCCGAAGCCCCTGTCTGGCGATTGATAGGAACTCATCCGGATGGAACATTCATTCATAAACCATTTACTGTGTCAGGTGGAGGAAAATCAGAAATTTCAAAATCTCTCCTAAATTCAATAATTTATGATACCTTTTTTATAAATAATCTGCAGGAAGATTTTGCTGATGTAGAAAAATTATTTAACTATGACTACAAATTACGATGGGAAACAGATAAAAAAAGAACTCGTCCCTCCAGAGATTTTCTTAGTTTTGGAAGATCTCTTGGATCTGTAATAAAGTTATTAAACACATCACCTCTTTACACTGATAAATATAATAATTTTATAAATTCATTACCAAACAGGATTAAAGCTCTTGCTCTATATATAAAAGGATTTTATAGACCTGATTGGGGAGAAGACTGGAAAAAACACTTTAGTGTAAGAATAATAAATGGAAAACAGGGAAATGCACTACAATTTGACGGAAGAATGATAGTTGCAAGTTATCTGCGTGTAGGATTTGCACCAGACGACAGCTGGTATATCCATAAACTACGAACTGACTTTGTTGCATCTGAAAAACTACAACAGGAAGATGATATTTCTGTTTCAATTACTATCAATGCTAATAAGCTGGAAGGGCTGCCAAAGCGATTTAACAATACTAGCCTTAAGTTAATTAATAATTGTGAATTTAAACTTTTCCAAAGGCCTGATGAAGCAATTAATAGAGGATACGATATTGAAGCAGAAAGAGATCTGGCTGGAAAGAATAATTTTATATCAAACTATGAACCTCTTACTAAAGAAAATGCAAAAGAACTAATTGATAACGCAATTAGCTTTGATAAATATACAGATCCAATAAAAAGTGTTATTTCAGAAGGAGCTGCAGCTGAGGAAGGAACATGGTTTATCTCTCCATCACATCCACGTAAACTTGAAAATGGTATAAGTACTAATCCAAGGTATCTGCAGACAAGACCTGATTTTGTAGATCCCGAATCTTATTATAGAGGGGAAATTGGCACCAGATTGTATCGAAAGTTGCCACTTTCAAAACCCTTTTATCAACCAGTCGATGCTATTCTTGCGTCAAGAAGAAATAATAGCCCTGATAAGAAAAAAGGAATTAAGGGATTAAGTGTTTATAATCCAATTCATTACCAGGAGCTTCCGGAACTTTTTATTGATTTTATCTGTAGCTTATCCGGCAAATCACCTTCAACAACTGGTGCAGGGAGTGAAGGAGCGCTTACAAAAGGGCCATTCAATATGCTTGCACCAGTAACAGATCTGAATAATGCACTTCTTTCGTTTATTCTAACAGGTCATTCGGGGTTTACTTCAGTGGCAGGCAGTATTGGAAGTAGAACAAGATTTGCTCACGACATAAGTATTCTTATACCTGAAATTTGGAGTAGACTAAAGCCAGATGAACGGGATCCCAAAAGGCTGATTACCGAAGGTTCTCTGGAAAAAATTGAAGATATTGAATGGAAAGGGAAAAAAGTCCTTGCCAGCCGGTTAGGGTACAGAATAACAGAGACTTTTCTTTTCCATTATTTAGGTAGAATATTTGACGAGCCTCATGCTGTTTTTAACGAAGAAATGCTTAAACCGGAACTCCAGGATATGGATGCATTTGCAGAAGGTATTGACTATATTATTGAAAGCCAAAAAAAAGTAGCAGAAATATATTTCGAAGATGGAAGTATAAATGCAGCCATACCTCCTATTAGAGCTCTTATTTATATTATGGCTAATGGAAAATATGAAGGCAAAAAACTGGATGATCCGGCTATAAGAAAACTCTTTACAAAAGAATATATAATAAACAGTAAGTGGTATAAAGAAAGACTTATTAGAAAACAAAAAAGAGATATAGCTCATTCCAATAAAATAATTGGTTACCTTGAGGCTTTTATGCTTGTTAAAGAAAATCAACAACTTTCTGAAACATTAAAAATATCAAAAAGGCTTTCTAAATGCAAAAAAGATCTAAAACGTGTTAGTTCTGAAAATTATATTGATCTACTTGAAGGTACAATAGGTCTTGATCCAATTTATGGAATGGAAGAATAATTAGAGTTAAAACCGGTCCACAAAAGGACCGGTTCCTTAATAAATAAATCCCGAAAGATCTACAGTACTCTTTTTGCATCCTTAATAAGAAGATCCATAAGTTTCTCTGAAGGATTTTTAACCTTTGCAAGAAAAATCATTGCTGCAATAACATATGGTTTATAACTTGCTTCCTTGTACATAGGAACTCTGTATCTTTCAAATACAGAAGCTGCAACTTCACCCTGTTTACAACTTACATCTGTAATGTCAGCAGGAAGACAGTGCATATAGAGAGCCTTTCCATTTTTAGTTGTTGCCATGAGTTCTTCAGTTGTTTCCCAGTCTGTATGTTTTGCATTCTGAGCAAGCAGGTCTTTTTCAAGTGCTGCAATACCAGCATCATCACCATCGGCATAAAGATCAGTTCTTTTTTCCATTGCAGCAAAAGGAGCCCAGCTTTTTGGATAAACAACATCTGCATCTTTAAATGCTTCAGCCATGCTGTTAGATTTAACAAACTTTCCACCGGAACGCTCTGCATTCTGTCTTGCTACTTCTTCTACCTCAGGCATAATTTCATAACCTTTTGGATGCGCAAGATGAACCTCAGCTCCAAATCTTGTCATGAGCCCTACTATTCCCTGGGGAACAGAAAGGGGTTTTCCATAAGATGGAGAATATGCCCAGCTCATTGCAATTTTTTTACCTTTAAGATTTTCAACTCCACCAAACTGATTAATTAGATGAAGAGCATCTGACATACTCTGAGTTGGATGATCAATATCACACTGAAGATTAACCAGAGTGGGTCTCTGTTCAAGTACACCATCTCTGTATCCTGCTTCTACAGAATCTGCAACTTCTTTCATGTAAGTGTGACCCTTTCCAATATACATATCATCTCTAATACCAATAACATCGGCCATAAAAGAGATCATGTTTGCAGTTTCCCGAACTGTTTCACCATGAGCAACCTGAGATTTTGATTCATCAAGAACCTGTTCCTCAAGACCAAGAAGGTTACATGCACTTGCATAACTGAATCTTGTTCTTGTTGAAGCATCCCGGAAAAGCGAAATTCCAAGACCACTGTCAAAAATTCTTGTAGAGATATTTCTTTCCCTCATTGCTCTTAATGCATCTGCAACAGCAAATGTTCCTTTTAACTCATCAAGAGTTTTTTCCCAGGT
>JAOZPU010000243.1 GCA_029932585.1 Spirochaetia bacterium
AACAAAGGTATTAGTTCTAAAAATAATTGAACCAAATGAAATGGTTTTTAATAATTTAGAGCTCAAGGGAAAGGGATCGAAAGTAATATATCTTGAGAGGCTTCGATATGCAAATGAAACTCCTGCCGCATTATTAAAAAGCTATTTGCCACACCAATATGTCCCAGGTATGGAAACCATCGATTTTACTGATAAATCTTTGTATAGTATCCTTGAAAACACTTATCGAATTCAATTACATGATGCACAGGAAATTATGGAAGCAATAACAGCAACTACCAAAAGTTCAGATTTATTAAAAATTAAACGGGGTACAGCATTATTATTCAATCAACGAATAGCCCGGCTAATAGATGGAACTGTCATTGAATATGAAACAATTGAATCCAGATCTGATATATATAAGTACCACAGTGACCTGGTTGGTATAGAAAAACAAAATGTGGTCAAATTTTGAATTTAAGAATTGAAACTATAAAACCTAATCAAATAGATTTAATTAAAAATCTCTGGGAACAGCTTAACGATCACCACTTACAGAATTCAAATTTTTTTAAGGAACATTTTAAAACTTATTCATTTAAAGATAAATGTAAGGATTTTCCAGGAAAACCCAGTAATGAAATTCTAATTAATGTCATATATAACGATAAACAAATTGTAGGATATTGTATATCAACAATTAAAAATAGAGTGGGAGAGATAGATTCATTATTTATAGATGATGAATACCGGAAATATGGATATGGTAAAATAATTGTTGAGAAAAGCATACACTGGTTTGAAATGAATAATTGTGAAAAAATTCATTTATCTGTAGCCGAAGGGAATGAATCAGTATTTGGATTTTATAAGCAATTTGGGTTCTATCCACGATTTACAACTTTAATTCTAAGAAAACCCTTATAAAATTCTTTCTTCCTGAAACTCCAGATTATTCCCTTTGATTAAATATTTTATAAGATATATTTCCAGATTTTTTTCACCCACATTTTTATAATAATAGAACATATTAAATTTCTGAAAAACAATACTTCCACTTGAAGTTGTTCCACACATAAATTGAGTAAACTGGTGTTTAATATTAAGATTATAAACCTGACTTAAATCCATACGATGTGTATGGCCGCAAAATGCATATTTAATTTTATGTTTATTAATTAAATTGATTACGCTTTGTGAGTTACCAAGAGAATCTCCAGTTTTCCCAAGAATAGAATGATGAATAAGAAGAATAGCTGTATCATATTCCGTATCAGCTATTTGTAAAGATAATTGGTCTAAAATACTCTCTTCTACCAGGCCATAATCTTCCTGGAAATAACAGGAGTCAATACAAACAGCAAGTAAGGTTTTATTTCCAACTTTAATAGTTTTTAAATAATTGATATCTGAAAAATACTCGTTCAAAACAATATTTTTTTTATTTATAAAAAGATACTTTTTTTTAAATCCAATTTCTGTTGGAGGATATATTAATTTTTCAGGATTAAAGATATATTCCTTAAACATTTCATGAGATTTTTTACTATACTTATCATGATTACCCATAATAGAAAGTACATTTTTACATTCAATATTTTTAAGAAAACTACCGGCGTCACTGTACTCAGATTCAAGAGAATCCGAAGTACTATCGCCGGTATTAATAACTATATCAGTGTCATAGGAATTTATTTTTTTAAGCAAAATTTCATTATTTCCCTTCCAATGATAAGGTCCAAAGTGTAAATCTGAAATGTGTAAAATATTCAATTAAAACTCCTTGATTTTCATATAATTCTTTCTTCCTGAAACTCCAGCTTATCCTCCTTAACAACAATTTTAACAATATATATTTGCAAATTTTCTTCGCCTACATTTTTTAAATAATAAAACATATTATAACCCTGATGAGAAATACTGCCACTTGATGTTGATCCGCACACAAACTGAGTAAACTGATGTTTATTAATAATGTCATTACTCTGTCTTATATCAGATTCATGTGTATGTCCGCAGAATACATTTCCGACTCTGTGTCTGGTTATAAAATCAATGACTCTTTTAGAATTAGTAAGGGGACACTCATCCGTTCCAAGAAGAGAATGATGAATAAGTACAACTGCCATATCATATTCAGTATTATTAATCTCAAGAGATAAGCTGTTTAAAATACTTTCTTCAACATATCCATAACAATTGTTTAATATATTTGAATCAATACACACAGCCAATAAAGTTTTATTGCCAATTTTAATTTTTTTTAAATAATTGATATCTGTAAAATATTCATTTAAAACAAGATTCTTTTCACTCAGAAAGAGACCCTTCTTTTCCAGACGTTTATCAGACAAAGGGTAAATAAGTTTCTCGGGTTTAAAGATGTATTCCTTAAACAGTTCATGAGATCTTTTGTTTAATTTATCGTGATTTCCAATTATCGATATAATATTATCACATTTAATTCCATTAAGAAAATCTCTGGCATCACAATACTCAGATTCCATAGAATCTGTAGTCAGATCACCTGTATTTATAACGATATCCGTATTATATGAGTTAATTTTTTTTAGAAGTGCTTCATCATTCCCCTTCCAATGGTAAGGTCCAAAATGTAAATCTGATATATGAAGAATATTCAATTACTACTCCTTTTTTGCACCTTTTAGATTTAACTTTTCAGCATAATGACAGGCAACAAAGTGACCTTTTCCTTTAGGTTGTTCCTTTAATTCAGGACGTTCATTTGTACATCTAACTCCATCAGCATAACTGCATCGAGTATGAAAGGTACACCCGGAAGGGGGGCTTGAGGGGTTCGGCGGTTCCCCCATAAGCTTTACAGGCTGTAAAGTTAAATCAGGATTATCTGAAGGTATTGCAGACATAAGGGCTTCTGTATAAGGATGCAAAGGTGTGTAGTACAATTTATCAGTTTCTGCCAATTCAACAATTCTGCCTAAATACATTACAGCAACCCTGTCACTTACATATGAAACTGCACTTAGATCATGTGCAACAAGGAGCAAAGTAAGGTTGAACTCTTTCTGCAGGTCTTTAAGTAAGTTCAAAATCTGAGCCTGTATAGAAACATCAAGAGAGGAGACAGGTTCATCACATACAATAAATTTCGGCCGCATTGCCAGAGCTCTGGCAATTGCAACCCGTTGTCTCTGCCCACCACTGAATGCATGAGGATATCGACTGAGCTGCCTGACATTTAGGCCGCAAAGACCAGCAATCTCTTTTACCCTCTCTTTTAATTCTTTATTTTTCGCAATACCATTAACCAACATCGACTCACCTATTATCTCATTAACCGTCATTCGAGGGTTAAGAGAAGAATAGGGATCCTGAAAGATCATCTTCATATTACGCCATATTTTCCGAAGACCTTTGGCATCAAGGCTGGCCATACTTATTTCTTCATCTTCATTATAAAAAATAACATCACCATCTGTAGGGTTTATCAACCTTATTATTGCCCGGCCTAAAGTTGTTTTTACACATCCGCTTTCACCTACAAGCCCAAGAGTTTCACCTTCTGC
>JAOZPU010000081.1 GCA_029932585.1 Spirochaetia bacterium
AATTGAAGTTTTTATGGGTCTTGATGCTGTAGAGCCATCTAAGTTAGTGGAACTGTATATTCAGGACAAACTTGAAAATGGAGATAACCTTTGTGACAGCACACATGACCATGAACATGGTGAATGCGCTCATTAAAGGTAATTTTTAATTAGGAATATAAAATGAAAATAGCAATTGCCAGTGGAAAGGGTGGTACAGGTAAGACCACCCTTTCTACAAATTTGGCATCTTATATAGCAGAAAGTAGGATATGTGTTTTATCAGATCTGGATGTGGAAGAACCCAACTCCGGTCTTTTTATTAAAGCAGAACTTATTCACAAAGAGGATAAGTTTAAAATGATTCCTGAATGGGAAAAAAGTAAATGTGAATTATGCGGAAATTGTCAGGCAGTATGTAATTTTAATGCAGTCTTAAAAATGGGTAAAATGATAATGGTTTTTCCCGAACTCTGTCACGGCTGTTATGCTTGTTCAGAACTGTGTCCCACAGATTCTCTTCCAATGAAACAGAAAAAAATGGGAGAACTTAAATCTTATAAAAATGGTAATCTCAATTTTATTGAGAGTAAATTGATAATTGGTGAAGAACAGGCCGTTCCATTAATTAAGCAAACCATTGCTTATGTGGATGATAATTTTGGTGAGGATGTAATTAAAATTTTTGATTCTCCTCCTGGAACTTCATGCCCTGTAATTGAGGCTACAAGAGATGCAGATTTTGTTATTCTTGTAACTGAACCAACACCATTTGGTCTTCATGATCTTAAACTGGCAGTAGAAACAGTTAAGCAAATGAGAATACCTTTTGGAGTCGTTATAAATAGACATGGTATTGGAAATGATAGTGTTGAACTGTACTGTAAAGAAGAAAATATAGCTATTATTACAACTATTCCCAACGATAGATTAATTGCAGAAACTTACTCCCAGGGTAAATTGCTCTATCCAACAATCCCTTCTGTAAAAGAAGCTGTTATATCAATAAGTGAGTATATTGAAAATATCAACAGTCAGAAAGAGGGAGAGACAAAGTGAAAGAGATAGTAGTAATTTCCGGAAAAGGTGGAACAGGTAAAACCTCTATAACTGCGTCACTTGCTTATCTTGGCGGGGAAGATCTTATAATTGCAGATTGTGATGTTGATGCTGCAGATATGCATCTGCTTATGGCTCCGGATTTTGGGCAGTCAGAGGATTTTTACAGTGGTGAGATTGCATATATAGATCAGGATGCATGTATTAAATGCGGGAAATGTCAGGATGTGTGCAGGTTTGATGCAATTCCAGTTATTGACACTCAGTATGTTGTGGATCCTCTTGGATGTGAAGGCTGTGGATACTGTGCCCGGGTTTGCCCTACAGATGCAATTACAAATTCACAGCCAAAAGTTGGTGAAGTTTATGTGTCAAATGTCAGAACCGGAACGACAATGATCCATGCCCGTTTAAGTATTGGTGCAGACAATTCAGGAAAGCTTGTAGCTAAGGTTAAAAATGAAGCAAAAACTCTTGCAGAAAAAGAGAATAAAATCGCTGTATTGGTTGATGGTTCTCCAGGGGTAGGATGTCCTGTTGTCTCTTCACTTTCAGGAGCAAGTTTTGTCATTCTTGTAACAGAACCCACTGTTTCGGGACTGCATGATCTTAAAAGGGTGTATGAACTTGTTAAAAAATTTGGTATAAAAGCAGGTTGTATTATTAATAAAGCGGATCTTAACGAAGCTGTTGCAGACGATGTAAAGAAGTTTTTAAAAGAAGAGGATATAGTTCTTCTTTCGGAAATTCCATATAATGTTAAATTTACAGAAGCTATGACAAATGGAAAAACTATTGTTGAGTATGATGAAGATTTAGGAAAAAAAATCAGCGAAAGCTGGACTAAAATTACAGATATTGTAGGAATAGAAATATAAGAGGAGATAATAATGAAGATAGTATTTACAGCAAAAGGGACAGATATGGACGCAGCAATGGATCCAAGATTTGGACGAACAGAATATTTTGTTATTTTTGATGAAGATTCAAAGAGTGTTGATTCTTTTGATAACAGAGCAATTGAAGGTGAAGCTCATGGAGCAGGTCCTAAAACAGCACAGAAGTTAGGTGAACTTGGGGCGGAAGTTTTAATAACTGGAAATGGTCCCGGTGGAAATGCTGCTACAGTATTAAAAACAATGGGAACTGAAGTTCTTGTTGGAGCAGGTGATATGACTGTAACTGAAGCATACGATGCTTATAAAGCCGGTTCTTTAAAAAAGGTATAGGGAAAAGTAAGGTAAATGGAAAAAATAATTACAGCTTTTGCTACAGATGATGGAGAGAACTTTATTGATAGACATTTTGGTGATGCTGAGTTCTATAATGTTTATGAAATTTCTTCCACTGGGGTCAGGCTCCTTAAAAAAATAGGTAACAGCACGGAAGAAGATGACGACGAAGATGGACACGGAGATCCTAATAAGGCAAAGGGTGTAACCGGCATGCTGAAGAAGGAAGGTGTCAACGTTACTGTTTCCAGAGTATTTGGTCCAAATCTAAAAAGGATTAAGAAAAAATTTCTTTGTATAATAGTGAAAGAAGGGAATATAGAAGAGAGCATTAAAAAGCTGCAGGAACGTTTTTCCGACCTTGTGGACGAGTGGTCAAAAGGCGAAGAACGAAATTTTATAAGATTATAAGGGATTAATAATACGAATGGAAAAATATGATATTGCGGTTATCGGTGGTGGTCCTGCCGGTGTAACCCTTGCGAAATTACTTGGTAAAACAAATAAAATGGCAATAATACGACCCGAAGATTACAGTATGATCTACTGTGCACTTCCTTATGCAATAGAGGGTCTGATAGAGAACGATAAAACTTTTAAGAGTGACAGCCTTGTTACAGATGCAGGGGCTGAGCTTATAAGGAATACTGTAAAAGATGTGAATTTTGATAATAAAACACTTACTTTTGCAGATAATTCTGAAATTGCTTTTGATAAACTTATTATTGCAACTGGTGCTGTACCTTTTATACCCCCAATACCCGGGAGTACTCTTAAAGGTGTTGGAGCATTTAAAACTCAGAATGATCTTGTCTGGATTGAACAGATGGTATCTCATGGACTGAAAAAAGCTGTTGTAGTAGGTGCTGGTGCTATAGGAATTGAACTGGCCCAGGCTTTTAGTTATAGAAAAGTTGCCGTTGATCTTGTTGATATGGGAGATTCTGTTCTTCCAAATCTGGTGGATGCTGATATGTCCGGAGTACTGAGTACTGAACTTGAAAGGGAATGGATTAAATTACATCTGAAATCTAAAGTGGTTGAGCTTCGGGGTAAGGATCATGTTGAATCCGTTATTCTTGATAGTGGTAAAACTATCGATTTTGAATCTTATGAAGGTGAAAACTGCACAGGAATAGTAATATTTGCTGCAGGAATGAAACCTGAAATTTCATTGGTTAAGGATAGTCCTGTTACTACTGACAGGGACGGAATTGTAATAAATGACAGGATGGAAACTAACTTAAAAGATATATATGCTGTTGGTGACTGTGCTCAGTTTAATAGTGGAATTACAGGAAAGGTTCAGTCGGGAAAGCTTGCTACAAATGCTGTGCCAATGGCAAAGATTCTTGGTTTTAATTTAAATGGTCAGAACAGAACTTACCCTGGTTTTTTCAATGGAGCTGCTACAAAGGTTGGTAAGTATTTTATTGGTGGAACAGGTCTTTCTGCGGTAGCAGCTGAGGCTTCAGGGTATGATATTGTTTGCGGCTATAGTGAAGTAACCACAAAGTTTCCTATTATGCCTGGAGCAAAAAAGAAAAGAATGAAGCTTGTAGCAGATAAGGCTACTCACAGAATTATAGGTGCTCAAATAGTAAGTGAAGAGCCTGTTGTAGGGAGAATTGATCTGCTTACCTTTGCTATTCAGAAAGAGAGTACTGTAGAAGATCTTTCTGCACTAAGTTATGCTTCACAGCCTCATCAGTCTTTCTATCCTGCAGCAAATATAGTTGTTCTTGCGGCAGAAGATATTAGAAAAAAACAGGGTTGGTAGAGTTGTGAATAATGAATGTAAGTGGTTCCAGGTTTGCCCTATGAAGTTCGCCTTCGAGCGAGGTGTTCTGGAGGAAAAGTATATTACCTCCTATTGTAAGGGCAACTGGAACATTTGCATTCGATATCAGAAAGAAGAAGCAGGCATTTATCATCCTGATAATATGCGGCAGGACGGAGTAATTGATGAAAACTTATCTTGATTGCATTCCCTGTTTTATGGAACAGACACTTCGGGCGGGTAGGGTTTCCGGTTTAGATGATGCAAAAATAAAAAAACTGCTGGACGAAGTCGGGGGTATGATAAAAGATCTTCCTGTTGAAAGCTCTCCTCCTGCTACTGGTGATTTTATCTATGGTAAAATTAGGGAAGTCTCTGGAGTTGCGGATCCTTATAAAGAAATTAAAAAAGAAACAATAAATGAAGCCATAACCCTTTATCCTGAATTAAAAAAAACTGTAGAACAGTCTGAAGACAGACTTCTAACTGCTATCAGAATAGCTATTGCGGGGAATGTTATTGATTTTGGTGTGAATCATAAGTTTAATATTTCTGAAGATGTGCAGACAATTTTAAATCAGCATTTTGGAATTTTCCATTATAAAGAGTTTCAGGAAAGCCTGAAAAACGCTGAATCAGTCCTATATCTTGGTGATAATTCAGGAGAATCTGTTTTTGATAAACTACTTATAGAGGAACTGGGCAAGCCTGTTACCTATGTTGTTAGAGATGTTCCTGTCATAAACGATGTAACTATGCAGGATGCTATTGATTCAGGATTAGATACAGTGGCGAAATTAGTATCCTCCGGAAGTTCTGCACCGGCTATCATACCAGATAGATGCAGCAGGGAGTTTCAGGACCTCTTTAACAATGCCGATATAATTATCAGCAAGGGACAGGGGAACTACGAGGGGCTTTCTGGTATTAATAAGCCTATTTTCTTTTTGCTAAAAGCAAAGTGTCATGTTTTGGCTGGCGATCTTGGTGTTGAAAAGGGAGATATTGTTCTGGCCAGTTCTATTATTCATAATGGTTGAAACATATTTAGTAACTGAAGTTCTACCTAACCCTTTCTGCTTTCAAACCATTTTCAAAGATAATACTGTTTTCAGAAATTTCTGAAATTACAGAGAACCCCTCCAGCTGGTTCATCATGTATCCCAGAAAGAGATTTTTGTTTTCCGGGTTATAAAACCAAAGTCCTTTTTTGGGCATTTCTTCTTTAGAAGATCCTTTTCTAAACAGCAGGGGATCTCTAAAATCGTAAAAATTAATTTTCCCGTTTCTATCCGTAATTTTCCAAAGGCCTATTAACCCGGAATCAGTATTATTTTGTATATTTTTTTCGGGATCTATTTTTGTAAATACAAGACGGTAACTTTCTCTACCTATAACCAATAGTTCGTTATTAAGTTTTACTACTTTAAAGCTGCCGGAACATAGTGCTTCGTATTCATCAGTGTTAAAAACAAGATTTTCTCCAGTACTGTCATACATCCATTTTCCCACCATTTCGGAATGGTTTCCTTCTATTGGTAATCTTGAAATCCCGTCAATATCAAAAACTGAGTGATCTTCAGTTAAGTGCATTAATGAGTATGGATCTGAAGTGTTTATAAGCATCCAGTAGGCTGTTAACCTGGAGTCCTCAGAACTATTTTCGGAGGTATTCATTTTTATAAAATTGTATCCTAGTTCAGGACCCTCCAGTTTAAGTTCATTGTCTGTTAATTTTGAAATTGTAAAATACTGTTCTCCATCTCCAAAATCCAGAATAATATTCTTGCCGATTTCTTTCCAGTAAAAGAAATCATTACTTCCGGATTGGTTAACTGCCAGTCTTCCATCATTTATAAACTCAAAGTTGATGCTTGTATCGTTAATTATTCCCCCTGATATTATCTCTGTCAGAAGCCATTCGCCGATAACCTGTTTGTTGCTCTGGGAAATAAAATTTCCCTCAATAGATTCCAGTTCAAACATGGTGTAAAGCTCACCATCGTACTTATCCTCAATATTTATAATTTTTGCATACACTCCGGGTCTGTTTTCTATCATATAGAGTCTTGTTTTATTCCCGCTGGAATAACTGTTTGTATCGATAACCATGCACTTAAAAGTTCCTGCGGGTACAGTTATCTCCTCAATGCCGATTGTGTAGTAGATAAAGGGTTCTTCCAGAGGGTAAAAGATGTTGTTTTCTGTATATTCACCTTTTGGCAGATTACGAAAAATATTATCTATAGAAATGGAATCTTCAGTCCAATTTACCCTTGCAGAAAGTTCATCTGTAGTAAATGCATTAAACTCATCCATAAATACAGATCTTCTGTATTTTAGCTTAGTTATATTTTTTAGATATGCATTTCTGATTTCAATATCGAACCATGGAAAATTATCATAACCAATCTGCTCTGTACTGCTGTCCGGGTTGCAGAATCTACTATCGGAATCAAGTCTTGTTCTTGTATTGCCCTTTGGTTCCAGTCTTTTTCCTGTAAGTCTCATTTCCTTGTTTTCCAGAGTTAACCGGCTGTCTGTAACACTTACTACTGTGTTGAGACCTCTTAGAAGATGACCGCTTGTTATAATAACAACAAATTTTTCTTTGCTGTTGTAGATCCATGCGCCTCTACTTGTGCTTGTATATCCGGAATCTACATATTTAATAATAAAATTATCGGGTTCCTGAAAGTTTATAAAATATTTACCACTTCTATCGTTTTTATCATTTAATTCCCAGATACCTGTAAGTCCGGAAGTCATGTTTTCTTTTTTTATATTCTCCTGGTTGTAGTCAGTAAAAAAGAGAGTTCCTTTTTCAGACTTAAGAACAAGTTCTTTATCAGTAAACTTTGTAATATCCCATATCGTAGAAAACTCTTTAATCATCTCTGATTTAATAGTAAACGTATTATTTCCAATATCTGCTTTCCATGAACCAAAAATTCTCCCCTGCATTTCAGCATTTCCATCGGCTCTGAAATTAAGGGTCTGATATACTTCATCTGAATTTCCACCAAAGACAGCTTTTGTTAAAAGCCATTGGCCGGTAATATCCGGAGTATTTGCAAATAGTGTGATATTGATAATTGCTAAAGAAATAATGAGAAGTGCTATTTTTTTCATACAATGTCCTGTTTTAAGTTTGTTACTCAGTTATAACCGATGTTGATTGGCCAATATATCATAAAAAGAATATATGGACAAATGCTAATGAATAAAATTGATATTTTAAGTTCTTCAATCAACTCCCAGCTAAGAAACCTGATTACAGAGATGTATGGGGAATGATAGATAGTATACATTGTTACCCGTTTTTAATAAGTAGAACAGCAACCAAGGATAATCCAATACTCAAAATTCGTATTAGGGTAAGTTTTTCCTTATATATAGCTGCAGATAAAAATATTGGTATCAAAATGGATAAAGTAAATATTGGCTGAACCAGGGACATACTTCCTGCTGCAAAAGCCTTTAGTACCAGTCCATAGCCTGCAAAGTTTAAAACTCCAATAATAGATCCTATTAATAATATCCCAGGTTTTTTAAAGGTGCCAGGCTCTTCCTCTTTTTTGGTGCGTCTTAAATATCCAAATAATGATATTAGAGCAACTATTGTATATGAAAGTAGTATGTAAGAATTTCTATCTACGTTTACAGATGCAAGTTTTCCTGCGGTCATGGAAAATGAAGTACAAAGAGCCGCAAATACAGCAAAGAAGATACCCTTTAACGTATGAGATCCTGATATTTTGAACTGCTCAGATGAAATAAGAATAAGTACCAGAATAGATGTTCCAATACCCGCCCATTGGTTGATTTTTGGAGATTCATCAAAAAAAAGTATTCCAATAATAATTACAAACAGAACATTGGATTTATTAACTGGAAATACTACAGATGCAGGAGCCAGGGTTAATGCTTTGAATTTTGACAGAGCTCCAATTGCAAAAAGTGTTCCATTGGCAAGTGCATATGGTAAAGCCGGAATAAATTCTGAAAAGCCTGTTCTCTTAATTAGTAGCACTACCGCAGCTGAAATTACAACTGAGGAAGCTGAAATAAGAATAACTGCCTGATTTAAATATTTTTTTTCTGCAGCAACTTTATATAAGAAATTGAGCATCCCGTAAAAAAGAGTTGCAAAAAGAGAGTATGTTAACCAAAGTGGCATATTTATTCCTACAGGTTTAAATTAGTTCGTCAATGGAATAACATTTCCACTGATATTTTTCCAGTTCAATTTTCCCTTTTGAATCAGATTTAACTCCTTCCATTTCAAGAAGCATTTTCTGTTCCTGAAAGCCATCATAATCCTTGATTGCTATTTTTCCCTGACTGTTAACAATCCTGTGCCATGGAATATTATCTGTTCTATGAAGTATCTGTACAACTCTCCGGGCGGCTTTTGGACTTCCAGCAAGAGCTGCAACAGCACCATAACTTATTATCTTCCCTTTTGGAATACTTTTCATAATAAGTTCAGCTTTTTTAGAAAATGTCCAGTATTCAAAATTTTCTTTCATATAGTTGATAATATCATTTTATACTGGTATTAATAAACTCATCTCAATTAGTTTAGATCTGGAAATAAAATGGCAGTAAATAATATTATATTTGATATAGGGAACGTTCTTCTTAGCTGGGAACCGGATAAAATTTATACTACATTATTTAATAGGAAAGATTTCTACAGTCATCCGCTTTCTCAAATTGTTGGAGGTCCTATCTGGCTTGATCTGGATCAGGGGCTGCTTGAATTTGAAGAGGGAATTGAAAAAGCTGTAAAAGGTAATGAGGTTTTTAAGGAAGATATAGAAATGTTCTTTAGAAATGCCCCCTATCACTTTTATCCTGTTCAAAGTACAGTGGATATTGCTATGGATTTAAAAAAAGAGGGTATGAAAATATATCTGTTATCAAATTTCCACAAATACGGATATGGAGTGCTTAGGGAGAGATTCCCTTTCTTTAATACCTTTGACGGCGGGGTCATATCCTGGGATGTAAAGCTCAACAAACCGGACCGCCAAATCTATGAAACCTTACTTTCTAAATATAATCTTAATCCCAAAGAGACCATTTTTATTGATGATATGGAAGAGAATATTATTGCAGCAGAAGAGCTTGGAATAAAGGGTATCCATTATTGCAGGGATACCGATTTGTCTGTTGAATTGAAAGACCTTATGTGAAGATTTTTGGGAGATGATTATCACTCATATTATTTATTCTATCTCAATTAATCTTTCCAGCTCACTGACCAACACCAATGGAATATTAATAAGTTTACCATCAAAGGTGAGATTCCTCATAGATATTCTTACACCTCTATTTAAATCTTCAAGTATCTTTGTCATACTTTTTGACTTTACATTTTGTCCAGCCTTAACTTCTATTGGAAGTATACGGTCATTCCTCTGAATTATAAAATCTATTTCATAGTTATTTTTTGCCCAGTAATAAACAGCTTTGGTAGATGCTGCATTTAATTCCTGCAAAACATAGTTTTCAGCCATAGCTCCTTTAAATGGAATATTATCTTCCTGTTTATTTTTAAGCAATGATGAAACTGGGTAATCTGACATTGCTCTGAGCAATCCTGTATCCGGCATGTATATTTTAAAATGTTTTATATTTTCATACCCTTTTAAAGGCAGCAGGTATTTATCTGTTATAGTTACTTTGCTAAGGTAATTCCCGGCAATCAACCATTCCAGAGCATTTTCATATTCTCTAGCTCTGGCACTTTTATTAATATTACTATATTTGAATTTTCTATTCTCCCTGGATAGTTGGGATACAATAGAATCCCATATAGCTGTAATCTTTGGAACCATGAGGCCTGGAGGGTACTTTGAAAAATCTCTAAAATAGGCATTGATAATATTTTCCTGAACATTTTCAAGCCGCTTATAGTCTCTGGTCTCTACCCATGTTTTTACTGCTTCCGGCATACCTCCCACCAGAAAATATTCTTTAAGGTAATCGTTAAGCTTGCTAAAGATAGGTTCGGTAATTGGTTTAATCCTGTCTATAGACTCAATATACTCCACAAGCATATTTTGCCCTGATGCCAATAGAAGCTCTTTGTATGTCATAGGTTTAAGCTCAATAAGTTCAACTTTGCCTACCGGAAAAGAAGCTCCTTTCGATAAAGTTATACCTAAATATGAACCTGCTCCAATAATATAGTACTCTTCCTTGGCTTCACAAAAATATTTTAGTGTATTGAGAGCTTCGTTACAGCCTTGTATTTCATCTAAAAAGATAAGAGTATTTACTGGATCTATTTTTTTTTCAAACAAAATTGAAAGTTCGAATAGTATTTTCTTTGGATCTTTGGATTTTTTGAATATGTCACTGTAATCCGGGTCAAGATCAAAGTTTATGTACAGAAAATTATTAAATTGGTTTTCACCGAAATATTTAATACTGTATGTTTTTCCAACCTGTCGTATACCATTGATAAGGAGTGGTTTTCTCTTTTTCTGGTTTTTCCAATCCAGCAGTTTTTCTTCGATAAGTCGTTTCATTTTTGCCACCTGTATATATTATACAATAAAAACGTGGAGAATGCACGTTTTTATTGAAGAAAAACGTGATATTATCACAAAATAGTAAATTTGTAATGAAAATATGTCTATGTACTAATCCAGATAGGCTTTACCCTTTAAAAGGAGCATGAGTTCATTAACAGAAATATTTGTATCTTATAAAATTTCCTGTTGACAGTTAATACTTTTATATATTATTGTACATATGAACATAGATGATCATATGTACAAAACTAGTATTCGGGATCAATATGAAAGAAACAGATCTAATCTATAAAATTGCCTCCCTCTACTTCGAAGATAATCTGACACAACAGCAGATTGCACAGAAAATGGGAATCTCCAGGATTAAAGTTTCCCGTCTGCTTCAGCAGGCAAGGAATAAGGGGATTGTTGAAATTTCATTAAATAAACCACAGCAGAATTATACAGGTGAAGAGAAGCTTATTGCTGCTAAATGGGGTTTATCTGAAGTTATTTTAACTGCACCTGAGTTTAGTACTAATGAAGAACTGTTGAGACAGCTTGGAGAAAGTGCTTCAGAATATGCCGTTAGAATTTTAAACGGGAAGGAAACAATCAGCCTTGCATGGGGAAGTACCTTATCTTCCTTTGTGCAGAGTCTTCCCAAAATGGAGTTCCCAAAACTAAAAATAGTTCAGATGCTTGGCGGGCTGGGTTCTCCTGAAGCAGAGGTTCATAGCTCTGATCTGGTTCGTCGTTTATCGGATAAAACAGGAGGGAAAGGGAGACTCCTTTCAGCTCCCGGAGTTGTTACATCTAAAAGTGTAAAAGAGGGGTTACTTGAAGACACTTATATTAAGGAAACTCTTGTCTCGGCTGCTTCTTCTGACATAGCTTTTGTTGGAATTGGAACCGGGGCGCCTAATTCTATACTTATGAGTCAGGGGGATATCTTGCCGGCAGATACCCTTGAAGAGATAAAAAAGCTAGGGGCTGTTGGTGATATATCACTTCGGTTTTTTAATAGTAGTGGAGATTTTATAGATCACCCTATTAATGATCAAATTATTGGTATTAGCTCTATGGATATTAGAAAAATACCAAGGGTAATTGCTATTGCTGGCGGATTGGAAAAATATAAGGCTATACAGGGGGCTTTGGAAAGCGGCCTGATAGATGTTCTGATTACAGATTACAAAACAGGAATAAAACTTTTGGAGACTGGTCGCTAACAAGTTGGCTTCCCGTCTCTGCAATCGGGGGATAATTAATATGTATTTACTTGGAATTGATTTTGGAACAGGTGGAGGTAAAGCAGCTATTATCAATGAGAAAGCAGATGTTCTGGGTTACGGATTTGAAGAGTATGAAATAATTACAAAGAATCCAGGATGGTCTGAACATAATGCACATGAATACTGGAAGGTCGCCTGCAGAGTTATTGAAGCTGCAGTAAAACAGGCCGGAATAGATTCGTCTGATATAAAGGGTATTGCAGTTTCTTCTGCGCTGCCTTCAATGGTTATGGTAGGAGAAGATGGTGAGCCCATTGCCAATGCATATAATTTAATGGATAGAAGGGCTGTTCAGCAGGTTCAGTCAATTAGGGATCGGTTTGGGGAAGATGAAATTTTTTCAATATCCAAAAACAGACTGGATGACCATCCTTCCATTGTCAATCTTTTATGGGAGAAAGAAAACAGACTTGAGGTCTTTAATAAAATATATAAAGTTTTGACTATTGACGGCTATATCGCTTCAAAACTGACTGGAAAGTATACCTGTCATTATTCCGGTGCTGCTTTTTACGGAGTTGCCTACGACCTGGAGAAAGGTGTTTTTAACAGGGATATTTTAAAGGAACTGGGTATTGAAGAAAATATTCTTCCGGAACTGTTTGCAAGTGAAGATATTATTGGTTCTGTGACAGCTAAGGCAGCAGAAGAATCCGGATTAAGTACAGGTATCCCTGTAGCTGCCGGACAGGTCGATTGTAATGCAGGATGGGTTGGTGCCGGAGCTATAGATCTTGGGGCATGTCAGATGAACCTTGGTACTGCAGGGAATTTCGGGATAGTTCATGACGGCAGTTATTTCGATCCTGCAATGATAAATTTTGCCTATACAACTAAATCCAACAAAGATTTTGTTACTGTACCAACCACTACAACTGGTGGTCAGTTAATTCGTTATATGAGAGATAACTTTTATATGGCAGAGAAAGAGTCCGAAAAAAGTACAGGTATTGATACCTACGATATAATAAATGAAGAAGCAGTAAAGATTCCTCCGGGATCAGAAGGGTTAATTATGCTTCCCTATCTTATGGGTGAACGAACTCCCATATGGGATGTGAATGCACGAGGTACTCTTTTCGGATTATCCCTAAATCATACAAGGGGACATATTGCCAGAGCCATGATGGAGGCAGTTGCCTATGCTTTGTATGATTCGTATACAATTTTGCGGCAGTCCGGATTGGAAATTACACCTCCTTTGATACTTAATGAGGGTGGGGCAAAAAGTAAGTTGTGGCGACAAATTATTACTGATGTATTTAATATACCTACAGCCATGGTTGAAAGCCGCATAGGGGCTCCTTATGGAGATGCCGTTCTTGCAGGTGTAGCTGTGGGAGTTTTTAAAGATTATTCTATTACCAAAACCAA